>JADFLZ010000444.1 GCA_022564135.1 Candidatus Zixiibacteriota bacterium | reverse complement strand
CAGGGGGAATTTGGACGTTTTGCAGGAACGGCGGTCTTTGCGCCAAGTATTGATTTTTCGCTTGGCGGGGATGGCACCGCCGCAAACTTCGATCTGCGCTGGTATCTTTTGCCGCTGCCGAAATCCGGCCTGACTTTCTACGGTGCCGCCGGCCCGACCCTGTTTTTTGCTTCGGGAAAAGGCGCCTCAACCGAAGTTGGTCTGAGTCTTACCGCCGGTATGAAAATCCCTATGCGGGGCGGCAATAAATATAATTTTGAAGCTCGTTTCGGTATTGGCGATATTCCCGATTTAAGAATCATGTTCGGCATCTTATTTGGTGTTTGATATGTTCTTTGCAAAAACCTTATCACTAATTTGACGGTTTAAAGAGCTTATTCGTCTAATACATAATAGTAGAATTATGAGAACTTCTTAAACTCAAAGTACGGCTATTATGAAAAGTTCGATAATCTCGCTCATATTCGCGCTATGCGTTTTGCTCATGTCCTGCGATGGCAAACCGACCGAAACAGTTAATCCTATCGTCGGGAGCTGGAGGTGGGTACAATCGTGCGGCGGCATTGCCGGCACTTGCATTTACTCCGACAGCGTTGACTATAGTAAATTTTTATCATTTGAAAACAACGGCAATTTCAGTGAACACTCTAGTGACAGTCTAATCTTTGCGGGGAAATATAGAATCGTCAGAAAAGAAGTCTTGGGTGCAGACACGTCTGATGTGATTGTAATTGATGATTACCCGTTTGAACTGGAAATTATCTACATTCGCAATGACAGTATGTCACTAAATGAGATTTGCGCTGATTGTTTCGTCAGCATTTACGTCAAGTTGGGACCTATTTGACAGCCGCTCAAAATAGTTCTTATCTTATAGAATAGGTGTTGAAGAGCGGCTTGGTGTTTTTTCCGGCGCTGCACTTACAAACGGGTCAGAATAAATATTGGCTAAGTCGGCCATCTGGATATACGCTTTTTTCTTAGCGTCTTTGACCATCTCAGGGTGACCACAAAGATATATTTTATAATCAGCCAGATGCTTATGCTCTTTTAAGGCGATATCATTAGCTCGTCCATAAAGATAACCTATTTGTGAATCATCATTTGATAAACAGGGATAATATTCGAAATTATTATAATCTGAAGCGAACGTTTTTAGCTTTTCGCTCAGGTACAAGCCATCTTTTAAGGCGCTGCCGTGGTACAGGCTAATTTCTCCGGTGTGTCCGCGCGAAAGAGCATCGCGCACAACGCCGTAAAGCGGCGCCAGACCGCTACCGGTACCTACCAGTAACATGGGTATGGATGGGTCATCGCTTAAGTAAAAGCAGTTGCCATGGGGAGAAGAAATTTTCAGTGAATCGCCCAATTTTAGACCATCATGAATCCAGCTGGAAACTTTGCCGTTTTCGATTCTCCTGACATGCATCTCCAGAAAATCATCTTCATAGGGCAGACTGGCCAGAGAGTAACTCCGGATATCTCCCGAGGGTGTATGCAGATTAACAAACTGACCGCTGAAATATGTGAAGTCTGTCGCCGGCTTTAGTCGCAGCCGCAGCACGGTTTGAGACAGAAGAGTCTTGTCAACGACCGTTGCTGCAACTATTGTATTAAGTGAATCGTTTAGTGTCAGCTCAAGATCATTCTTTGGTTTGCACTGGCAGGATAGAAAATAGCCCTGAGCTGCCAGAGTGTTTTTTAGTTCTCTGGTAGATTGTTCGTCTGGCGTGCCCTTGACAGCGCGCATGATACACGACTGACAGACGCCCTGACGGCAAGAAAAAGATGCGCTCAGCCCGTGACGGAGGAGCGCATCTAAAACTGTTTCTTCGGGCCGGCAGTCAAGTCTGCGGCCGTCGACAGTAAGAGTAGTCATATAAGACTTGTTACATATTTAGAACATCGTTTTTGGTAGAACCTGCAATAGCCATGACTTCATCAATCAGCGGGGCCGGAACGTTCAGTTCCTCGAGTGTGGACTGAAGGTGGCCGGCGACTGCACCAAAATGAGATTCGTTCATGCCTTTTTCTACTGCGCCGGCGTGGGCTGTGCGAAGGTCTTTGCCCGTATAATTATTAGGACCGCCGAAAGCTACTGTCAGAAATGCTTTCTGTTTGGCTCTCTGTTCGTCCATGTTGACTGTTTCAAAAAACGGCGCCAGCGTATTATCTGCTAAAACTTTTCTGTAAAACAGATCTACGGCCGCATTGACTGCGCCTTCGCCGCCGATACGCTCAAATAATGTTTGTTCACTCATCTGTTGCTCCTTGGTACTTTTGTTCAAAGTTGTCTTGTTTCAGGTTGAACCGATTGCAGGCAGTTTTGTCATAGTACTGTCACCACCGGCAGCATGATTTAATTATCGGGCGGATTAAAAAATAACTGAGCGATATTTGAACAGCTAAAATAGTAGATTTTGAGACCCCAAAAAACCGCTTGCGTCGACGAAACAAGACAATAACTTGATATAAGTAATTTGG
>JADFLZ010000443.1 GCA_022564135.1 Candidatus Zixiibacteriota bacterium | reverse complement strand
GTTTGGATCGGTGCCGGTGTAATAGCCGCGAATCTGCCCGAGTTCATCTACCAGGACAAACTTGATAGAGTGCATCATTGGCAAGGCATCGGCAGCCAGCATAAACTGCTCTTCAGAAATTCGTATAATATCTGCCTGCTCTCCCCTGACAAACAGCCAGCGGTTGTCGGTGACGCCCTGCCTTTGGGCATACTCTCTTAAAAGCGGCAGACTGTCTGTAGCCGGGTCTACTGATATAGACACCAGCTGCACTCTGTCATCTGCTTCAAAAGCCTTATACAGTACAGACATATTGCCTGCCATGACAGGACATGGTCCCTGACAACTTGTAAAAAAGAAATTAACGACATTGATTTTCCCCAGCATGTCGTCTCTTGTAAAACTGTTATTACTTCTTTCAGTAAGTTCAAAATCCGTGATATTTCCGAGAACAGGCAGTTTTTCCTGCGAGCCGTCTGTTTTGAAAATCACGAAAGTTACCATCCCCGCAAATGCTATAGCCGATATCGCTATAGCTATGACGATTGAGATTGCGTTAACTTTTCTAGGCATAACGTATCTCCGTATAAAAAAGAATGAAAAGGATATCTGTTATATGGAGAGTATATCTCCCGAAAGAATACATGGTATCACGCTAACGGTCAGTTGTTTCTGCTTCAGTTTCTGTTTTAATTGCAGTCTGAGACGAATCAGCAGCCGGATGGCTTGAAGCTGTTGTGGTCTCTGCTGTTCTGTAAATCACGGCTTCTTTCAGATAAGGTTCAGCTATTTCTTCGTAGATGTCGCCACGGCGCAAAGTATCAAACATTGTAAAAATTATGAAAACCGCTAAAAACAAGAGCGAACCGACAAACACCAGCATGTATATGCGGTTGTCGTACTTCAGATGCATAAAGAACATGGCCACCAGAGTAGCTTTGATAACAGCAATACCCATGGCAATCAGCAGATTCATCGGTCCAAAATCCATTTGAGCTACGGCAACGGTAATTACCGTTAATACCAGAAGCGCCGAACCCACGGCCAGATAAAGATTAAGTGGTAGAATATGTCGCTGTGCTGCATCGTCTTTCATATCATCATCCTATCAAATAAAATAGCGGGAACAGGAAAATCCAGATTAAGTCAACTAAATGCCAGTACAATCCGGTCATTTCAATGGGAGTGTAATACTCCGGAGAAAACGAGCCGCGCGCGGTTTTGATAAACAGCCAGGTGATTACTGCAATACCGCCCAGAACGTGAAAACCATGCAGCCCTGTCATCAGAAAATAAGCCGAGAAAAATATATGCGGATTGGTGCCTGCGATTCCCTCAAAGAAGTACCACTTGCCCGGCAGCTGACCGAGATGAATTTTGTGACTATATTCGAAATATTTAATAACCATAAAGACACAGGCCAAGAAAACAGTTCCCGCCAGAAACCACATGGTAAGCTTACGCTTACCAAGCTGCATCGACCGAATAGCCAGCGCCATAGTAAGTGAGCTGACAATCAAGACAACAGTGTTGGTAGCGCCCATCCAGACATTTAGAAAAGCATGGGCATTGTGGAACATATCCGGATTCCAAGAGCGGTATATGGCATAGAAACAAAACAGCCCGCCAAAGAGTAAAACTTCAGTTAACAGAAAAATCCACATGCCTAGTTTGGCAGACTCGGCCTGCTGATGGACGTCAGAGAAGTGATGCTGCAAGTGTGCCGGATGTTCCGTAGTTTGACTCATAAAGTTTTGTACGGTTTAAGAGAGTTTTCCGGGATTACTTTGTCATAGTCGTACGGTCCGTGTTCTAATACAGGCTGACCTTCAAAATTGCCAGCAGTCGGCGGCGAAGGTGTTTCCCATTCCATTGTCAGAGATTTCCAGGGATTAGGTCCGGCCGGCTTGCCTCTGAAAATGGCATGAATCAGATAAATCGCTATAAGCAGAAATCCGACCCCCATTATAAGAGCGCCAATAGAGGAAAAACCGTGCATCCCCTGAAACTGCGGCAGATAGGTGGCATATCTACGCGGCATCCCTTGTGTGCCCATAATGAACTGAACAAAAAATGTAACGTTAAATCCGACGAATATCATAACTACCGCAATGCGCGCCAGCGTTTCATTGTACATGCGGCCCCAGATTTTTGGCCACCAGTAGTGAAGTCCGCCAAATATCGCCATTACCGTACCGCCGACCATTACATAATGAAAATGCGATACCACAAAGTATGTATCATGCAGGTGAACATCGATAGACAAGGTTCCCAAGACGATACCCGTAAAGCCTCCTATGGAAAAGAGAATCAAGAATGACAAGGCCCACAACATTGGTGAATCGAGACTTATGGAGCCTTTGTACATGGTGGCAATCCAATTGAGTATTTTTATACCCGACGGAATCCCCACGAAGAATGTCAGAAAAGAGAAAATCACAGCGGCCAAATCCGACTGCCCGGAAACAAACATATGATGTCCCCAGACTAAGAAGCCGGTAAAGGCA
>JADFLZ010000442.1 GCA_022564135.1 Candidatus Zixiibacteriota bacterium | reverse complement strand
CGAAAAGATTCACTGGTGCCGGTGTTGTATACCCCGCGCAAATATGTGCGCAAACCGCGCAAATCCAAACCGGGACTGGTCACAGTCGAGCGTGAAAAGTCTGTCATGGTCGCACCAGCCAAACCGGAGGGATAAAAATTGTCATTCCCTGCTCTTTCTGTCTTTCCAGCTTTAGTCCCCATAGGGGGCACAGGCTGGAATCCATCTTCAAGTCGTTATGATCCCACCCTTCGGCAAGCTCAGGACTAGGCAGCAAGCTGTGGGCGACTCGTCCGCAAGAAGTGGGACACCCGAAATCCGTCATTGCGAGGAGCAAAGCGACGCGGCAATCTCAGTAATCTAAAGTGAGATTGCCACAGCCCGATTTTATCGGGCTTCGCAATGACAAAACCGCAGCTCTTGTAGGTCAGGAGTCTTGCACTCCTGACATTCGTGGTTGAAGCGTCAGGACCACGCCAAGGAGGCGGGTCCTGACCTACAGGGGACTCTAAATTCAAGGCTCTACTTTTTCGATCTTATCGACTGCAGCCAGTTTTTTATTTCTTCAGCGGCAATCTCGCGGCCGCCGATACCGACAGCCAGAGCTACTGCCACGGCCAGAGTGCCGACTACCAAACCAAAGGCCATATTTATTATTTCATTGGCCAGACCCATTTGGCGCAGCGCCATGGCGCTGGTTAAAACCAGAATCGCAATCCGGGCGATTAGTGCAAGTATACCGGAATGCTCCATCTGGCTTTCGACCAAAGCTTTGGCCACCAGATTGGCTAAATAGAGACCGACTCCAAAAATAATGAGACCGAGCAATACCTGTCCACCAAAGACCAGAAAACGGGAGAGCAGATCAGCCGCCCAGTCAAATTCCATCAGGGCTGCGGCTTCGGTGGCAGCAAAGAGCATGATACCTAAAAGCGAGATACCGCCCACAATTTCCGATGGCGTGCGTTTCATATGAGCTGTTTCTTTGACCAGTCTTAAGCGCATGAGAACCCCGTCAAAGCCGGCTCCCGATAAAACTCTGGTAATCAGACCAGCCACCACTTTTGCCACTACGTAGGCGATAACTAAAACTACCAAAGCTGCAAATATGGCAGGTACCGCACCCAGAAAGGCATCAAGCATATTACTGGCCGGGGCGGTGATGGCGTCTAATTTAAGAACATTAAGCGCCGCTATCAGGACCGGAATGAAAACCATCACATAAACGATTAATCCAATAAAGCCCGACAGTTGCTGTTTCCCGGTAAAAGCGTTCAGCCCTGCTTTTTTGCCGATATTATCGGCACCGACTGAAATGAGCAGGTTAGTGACAATCCGCTGCAGCACCCGGGCTGCGAACCAGCCGACCAGAAGTATAAGTCCGGCTGCAAACAGATTCGGCAGAACCCCCAGAACTTTGCTCAGCATCCCCCGCACAGGTTCCAAAAGTCCTTGCAGTCCCATAGCATCAAGTACCCCCGGCAAAAACAGCAAAAATACCAACCAGTAGACTGCTTCAGCCAGCGACTTGGTCAGCGGCACCCGGCGATCTTCTTCGAGATCCGTTTTGGCTATCAGTCTCTCTTCAATTTTACCGGCCGTCATAGCCCTGATAACTACAAATCTCAAAAGAGTTGCCACTACCCAGGCAACTACCAGCAGCATGGCAGCGCCAAAAACGCGCGGTGCATACTGGAAAACCTGGTTTAAGAGTTCATTGAGTGGTACGGTAATTAGAGTAAGTTCAAGCACCTGGAAAAAGCCGATTAAGACAAACAGCATCACCAGCCAAAAAACTGTCCTGGCCACCCACCTTTCGAGTTTGAGCGAATCGCTTACTTCCTCGCCCGATATCCAGGTAGCCATCTTATTGCCTATGTTTGTCTTTCTCAAGCTCCGGCCAACCAAGCCGGAAATTATCCGGGCAACCAGCCAGCCGATTATCAGAATCGCCAGGGCCGCCAGTAGAACCGGTATATACTCCCCCAGCAGCTGTCGCATCTGTTCCCATATTTCCTGCATAATCACCCTCCTTGGTGTTGTCAGTCAGATTTCCATCTATATTTTATATGATAATTACCCAAACCTGAAAATGTACATCAACAAACATTTTTGGGAGAAATTTAACGGATTTTGCTTTTTCAGGCTGGCTATATACTAAATTCCAATTCTAACTCTTGGATAATTTCAAAAATCCGTTATACTTAATCACCAAAATGAATGATGATTCTATATTATCTGAAGATGTCAGCGACAGTCCGCCAGGGACTGGCCCAACCGCATGTTTGGTAACTTATCTTAAAGCAATATCAATCGGCAATAATCGAGCCAAAGCAGTTTTCTGCTTGAAAGCGAGGTATCAAGACTCAAAATGACAGAGTTAATTATAATTGTAGCAGCAGTGATAATCGTCTCTGCTATCTGTTCGGTGATGGAGGCAATCCTCTATGCCGTACCTCTCAGCCATATCGAGGCGATGGCAGCACAGGGCAATAAAAGCGCCAAGAT
>JADFLZ010000441.1 GCA_022564135.1 Candidatus Zixiibacteriota bacterium | reverse complement strand
GTTTTATTATTTTGGATTAAATCCAAAGTCTGTGTAGAAGACTTCAATAACTTCATTTTCAGTTTTGTGTCTATTGATTCCTCCTGAAACTACTTAAAACCAGTAGTTAATTAAGGGTTTAAGTAAAGTAAGATGAGAAGGATTAACGGACTTTAGAACTTTACAGATTGCTATCGAAAATCATTTCGATTTAAAGATTCAAAGTTAGAATAAATTCAAACCTGCATCTTTGTCTACAAAACAGAAATCTGTTTCGATAATCAAAAAAACAGTTCGTTAGCTATTTGTCAGTTCTGTAAAAAGAAGTACATTTGTGCGCTGCAGTTCGAATCAAGTTTGGCTCTCAGATTCTCACAAACAACTATTACACACGCTCAGTCTCCAAAATAGGCCTAAGCGAGAATTTGTCAAGCGAAAAAGGAAAGATTTTCCAGTTATTTTGGAGTACTCAACAGTATCTGAAATAAGCCAAAATCACTAATTTGGGCCTGATTTGAACTTTCTGAAGTTCTGCAGGGTCTTGTCCCGGCTTAAGGCGGGATGTGACCCTGCACCCTGACAAGTAAATAAGTGCCAGGTCACAATCCCCCACATTTATGTGGAAAATCAAGACCCAGCAAAACATACCGAAATTATCATCATCTAAGTTATTGACTTAAGCCTCATATCTGCCAAATCTTGAGATTAGAATGTCAATCCCACCAAAGAAAAGAAAGGCTTACAAAAAAGCAGCAGTAATCCTGATTGCCTTGGTGCTGATTTTGCTGTTTCGGCTGGTTGAAAATATCGGTTACGATAAAGCTCCCGGGGACAGGTTTGTCATTATGCGGGTGATTGATGGCGACACCGTTGAACTGGCCGGCGGCGACCGGCTGAGATTGCTGGGAATCGATACCCCTGAAAAGGGGCAGCTGTTTTATGACAGCGCTACCATATTTCTGGAAAGTCTGGTTTTGGGAAAAAAGTCGAGAATAGAATATGCCGACAAACGTCGTGACCGCTACGGGCGGCTGCTGGGATTTGTTTATATTGAAGACACCATATTCGTCAACAGGAGAATTTTAGCGGCTGGTCTGGGGTATCTGTATCTGGTCAAAGATCAAGAGCTAAGCCGGCCTGGATTTAGAGAACTTCTGGACGCCCAGCGAATAGCAGTTGAATTGGAAAAAGGTCTCTGGGGCATAGAGCGGGATTATGAAGATGAGTATATCGCCAGCAAACAGTCGCTCAGATTCCATCGCCCGGGCTGCAGCTCAGTGGCTAAAATTAAGCAGTCGAATATCCGCACTTTTGAAATTATGGAAGAAGCCTTGTACGAAGGCTTGTCTCCCTGTAGAATCTGCCGTCCTTAAAGCCTGATAATTTTGTATAATAGCTGTATGAAGATTCTCATTATAGTTAGTGCTTTGTTGTTATCTGCCATCCAGCCGGCCGCCGCCGGGCAGACACTGAAAGAGATAATGACTCCGCCGGCTGACTCAGCCGACAGAGAAAACCTGAGAATCTGGCTGCCGATTGAGCGCCGGAGCAAATGCCGGTTGACTGTGGAAATTTTGGATAGTGACAATCAGGTCATACGCCATCTGGTAGATTTTCTGGCAGGACCGGGCTATTATAATTTTTACTGGGATAGAAAAACTGAATTAGACTCAAATATTTTCACAGGTAAATACGCTTGGGAAGGAGAGTACACTTATAGGGTCAATAACTGTGGTAAAGTAAACTATGGCTCTCTTATCGTTGATTATTACAAGAAAATAGAAAAAAAAATTAGTGTAAGCATTTATGCCAGCTCTTCGATTTCAATAAGTTCTCCTGAAGACACGATGAGAATAAAGGTTGAATGGTATAAGCTCAAAGACAGTTTAGTTGACCCCTTTGCCAACGTTCGACGTGATGATTCTATCGCTATTAAAAGGGCTGTCGATTGGATAAATTATGTAGAAGGTCTGACTGCAGTTATTTTGGACACGCTCTTAAGCCCCGGGACCCATGAAATAGTCTTGTCAAAGAATAAAAAGGGATTAGAGAGAAATGTCAAAATAGATCCAAACCTATCTGAAGGTAAATATGTGCAGGTAATAAGTTTTAATGGTTCATCAACACCCAGGACCATAGATTACAAGAAATGAAGCGCTTAACAATCATACTCATTCTGATTATTGCTTTAGCCGGCTGTGGCAAGAAGACTCTCTATAATATGCCGGCAGTTGACCAAACCGGCTACTACGAAACTGCCTGGATTGACCCGTCGGTAGTTCTCGAAGATGAGTGGTATACACTTTTACGCTCGGACAGGGTTGATTCTTTCTACGTAGAAATTAAGCCCGGCGATAACAAACCGCTGGCTCCTTCGGTAGAGTTTAAGGTCTCGCAATTTGAATGCCTGACTTCTGTCAATCTGATGAACGGGCGTCAGGAAATAATCAGACCTCTTTTAGTCAAGAATCTCAAGTTTGGATACTACAAACTTACTTTCAATATTGGCCGCTT
>JADFLZ010000440.1 GCA_022564135.1 Candidatus Zixiibacteriota bacterium | reverse complement strand
TTAAGAGCATCATCTTTTTCGACGAGACAAAATCTCCGGCGATTATACGATAATAATAAACACCGGAGCCGACTGTCTGTCCCGAATTCGAGCTGCCGTCCCAGAATATAGTATGCGAACCGGCGGAGTAACGATTAGTAACGTTGTAAACTATCTGACCCAATATATTGATAATTTCGAAGCGAACTTCTGAAGCTCCGGGCAAATCGAATTTGATAGTAGTCTCGATATTAAACGGATTTGGGTAATTTTGATGAAGTGCGAATACAGTCGGTAAAGTGTTGGGGGAGTCATCATTGATATCAGTAGCAACGTCAATTACCGAATTAACTTTCACCGCTTTGTTGGTAGCAGTATGAGCTTCAACAAGCTGACCCGAACCGGAGTAGCTTATCAGAGACCCCGATAATATGAAATTAGAATCAAGAGCAAAAGGATTTCGCGGATAGATGAGTACTCTGGTTTGCCCGTGATCAAAAACGTAGGCAACAAGTAGATTCGTATCAATAATAGCCGCAGTAATGTCCCCATTGAATATCAGCCAGATTGCCCCAAGAGTGTCGGCGGTACTGATACTAATCGTTTGTGAAGCAGTGTTCTGTTGAAAAGTAGCGATATTAGACGAAGTAGTATCAAAGTCTTCGGCGCACGAAGGACCGCCGATAAGATGCGTTGACATAAAAACGAAGTCTTCAATTGTCAAAAAGATGCTGTCGAGATTCACATCCGTATTATATATCTGCCTACCAGGGTCTATAGTAAATACTTGCTCTCCGTTCAAGAAATAGTTACTAAATATGACCCAGTCTGCAATTTCGCAGGAAAGTCCATTAAGGTTTATATCACCGATATCCAGTGTCATTCTGCAATTTGTTCCAAATCCACAATTGTAATAATAGGTAGAAATCTCATGTCCCCATAGATTCGAAGCCTGTGCTCCTACAAGATCTCCTTTACCTTGGTAGTCAAAGAGAAACAGTGAGCCGGAATCAACTGCGCCGTATGCCGCGACAATAACCCGGGTGTATAATCCGTCATAATTGCTGATTACTATATAGTCCGGATTCTCGTTTATGGGTGCTACCTCACCAAAAAATTTGAGCCAGAGCACCGGGATCGGAGTTTTCGTGTTCAAATATACTGTATTAAAATCACGATCATTAGCGATGTAATTGTCGCCATAAATCGTAATGTCATTGGTAGAATCAGGATGAATTTCATGGAGCCTGATTCTTCCGAGTTGTACCAAATCTTCCAATTTTAGAGATTGTCCGTCCTTGTTGATATCCGTGGCGGCAATTTGTCTGCTTCGGTCATCGTCAAAAACAGATTCACCCTCAAAAAAGTAGGAGCCAAACAGGGCAGCATCGGCTGCCATATATGGCATTCCGTTTAAATCAATATCCCCGACTGAAAATTGACTCTCGTCACATTTTATGTACACCCCGCCGTTGTAGAAATCGATAAGTGGGCGGAGAGGATAATTCGAACCAAAATTATTTACACAAGAATCTGCTGGCCCGCCAAATGAGGGGAAAGTGTCGCTGGTTGAGATCAGTTCATTAGTTTAGTATACACCATTGGAGGCTGCTATCTGGTAACTAAATTGCGACACTTCCGGATCACGAAAGACGATTAGATTATCACCGCAGTCGGACCATATGAATTCGACTGTAATAAACAGGCAGATTGAGTCTATGTCTTCTGGGATTTTGAACTTCAAAGTGAAGAAGGCCGTAGCCACATTAGGATTGTAACAGTTTGGATTTCCTGGATCGGAGTTAAGATCGGCTATGGCAAGAACTCTTACTGAACCGATTTGGCACCCATAGCTACCGCAGTCTGATGTAGAGTCATAAAATCTGTAAGCAAAATATTCCCAGTCGCAACAACCTTCAGCAAAGAAAATGGAGCTCTCTTCTACATCACTTAATTGCATAATCGAATAATCAAAATTTATAAGAAAATCAAATCCATACATATCATAAGGTGAGTAGTTGAGCGTTACCGGAACATAAATAATTGAGCCGGGCACTGCATCATACACTGTTCCAATTTCGATTACGAAATTACTGTCTGTACTGGATGAACTACTGCTGAGTGAGGCATTGGGCGACTGCTTAAATTGAGATACAATGAAATCGACTAATTCGCTGTCTTTGTCATCTGCAATTGCAGAAAACGAGAGCAAAAAAGATAGGGAAATTAAGGCGATTGGTGATTTAATATAGGATTTCATATTTAGCAAAGTATCATTGCTCCAATATAACCTCTATTTTGGATTGAGCAACCTATTTTTTCGCGGCTATTTCTGGCAAAATTTTTTAATTGAGCATATCAGATAAAGCCGTAAATTGGCTCTCAATTATGGCTAAGAAAAAAACAGACAAAGTCAGGCCGCAGGTCTTAAAAGGCTTTCGGGATTACCCGCCGCCGGAGCAGATTGCCCGTGAAAAGATGATAGGCAATGTCCGCTCGGCTGTTGAATTGATGGGTTTTTTG
>JADFLZ010000439.1 GCA_022564135.1 Candidatus Zixiibacteriota bacterium | reverse complement strand
ACCGGCTCTTTATACTCAGCAACTTTACCGACCACGCCCTGCCCGAACTCCTGATAGAAAACTTCGATTTTGCAGTCAGAGCAGTTCATAAACCGGATTTTCATATCAGAGCGGCTGTGGTCAACCCGGAAGACTAAGGAAGCTTCGGCTTCTACTGCGGCCGCGACTATAAGAAGAACCTCCTGAATAAGTTCTTCATATTCGAGGGTGGAGTTAAACCTTCGGGCTGCTTCAAGCAGCAGCTTTTCAATTCGGGTATGTGCGGTGTTAGGTGACATGGGCAAACAAGTTACTGAAATGAGATGAAAAATACAAAATGAATTTTAATGAAATCTAATGTAGACAATAAAGTTTGGTCTAAATTCAATGTCTATAATGTCTATGCTGGCAATTTGACCTGACTTGGTCTAATTTGCCACATGGGCTAGTTTGGTTTTTGCATAAATGAGAGCTTCATGAAATCCAACAAAAGAAAAGCGGCAAATGGACGAGTTAGCGACCAAAGTACAGGTCTATTGGTTGCTGCTTATTACTTTACAATCACTTTATTCGCCCTGGCTTCAATGTTTCCTGAAAATCGAATATGGGGAATTAACCAATGGGCATATTATTCCGAAATTTGGCGTGTTCTTATTTTTTGTGCTGCGCTCCTGATACCACCGACTTGGTCGCTCTTGAGAAAGGGCAGAAGCCCATCAATTGACCGAGATATTAAGACCTACTTAAACGGCAGAAGAAATTACATAATCATGTCGTTCGTCGTTATGGTCATAATGGGCTTGAGTTTCTACTTCCTGGCAGGAAAAGTACACTTTCTCGGGGACGGCTATCTGAATTTGGCCTCACTAGCATCAGAAAGTCCATTAATCAAGGACACGGCAGCTGGAGAAGTGCTGACTCACATCTGGGTGAAATCCTTAACAGGAGGCCATGGTGAAACAGCGGCGTTATTGAGCTTTCAAATTGTTTCAATATTATCCGGTATCGTCTTACTGGGAATACTCAGTTTCATGTCCCGTCATATTTTTGAAAATCGTGTTGATAGTTTCTTCTTTACACTGGGACTTGCATCAAGCGGTTTTATGCTGCTGTATTTTGGATATGTAGAATACTATTCATTATTCGTTTTGTCAGTTGCAATTTATACTCTTGGGGGGTTGTTGATAGTTAGCGGCCAACTGAACAAATGGTTCATCGTTCCTCTTTTAATCTGTCCAATATTTTTTCATGTTCTTGGCGTAACCTTAATACCAAGCAGCCTTTTCATATTGCTTGCAGGAACAAAATTCTACGATTTAATACTAAAACTCACCAACAGGACCAAATGGATTATGATACTGGTCGGTACAGTATTGTTTATGACCACTTTCGTGTACTTTTATACAAGCAATTATAGTTTTAGGTTTGCAGTTTTACCCGTTCTCCCGGACAGATTCACTGTCGAAGGATATACGTTATTTTCTATTAATCATGTAATTGATTTCTTAAACTTGCTGCTGTTACTGGTTCCCGGTTTGCTTATTTTCCTGGTTTTGCTCCCCAATTTGTATTCGAAAGGAAATCTTAGTCAGAAGCCATATCAATATCTCGTAATACTGATGTTTTCGACTTTAGGGGCCGTATTTCTGATTGACCCAAGACTGGGAATGCCTCGTGATTGGGATTTATTGTCGTTTTCAGGGATTCCGCTGGCAGCCTTTGTATATTACTCAATTCTGAATAATCGTCAATTAGTGAGACGATATATGATCGTTTCAGTAATAATTGTGGTGGGATTTTTCTCTTTGCTGCCAAGGGCTGTGCGGCAGCATATTCCGGAATTTGCAATCGCAGAGTTTAATTCATATGCAGCTTTGGATCTTACAAAAAATAGAATAGCAAGAATAGCGCTGGTAGACTACTATCAGAAGACTGGCGATACAACGAATGTAAAAATAGAAAGTCAGAAATATTTGAATGATTTCCCAGAAAGGGAGGGCCATCTATTATCAGTTGTATACACACTTATCGATATGAATATGAAATCCGAGGCATTAGAAATTGCTAAGCAAGCTATTCGAAATGACCCAATGGGGCACAGCGCTTACTTCGCTCTTGGCGTAGCGTATTTTGAATCACAAAATATGGATAGCGCTATTCTATACTTTCAAATTGCCAATGGCATGAATCCACAGAGTCCGGACAATTTGTATATGCTCGGGATGGCGTATGCCGGAAAAAACAACATCAATGAGGCTGAGGATGTATTTAAGACTTTTATTATTGTTGATGATAGATCAATAGAGGCCTATCTGACCCTATTGGAATTTTACAGAAGTAGTAGTCAAGACGAGAAGCACTATTCCCTATTATCGGAGATAGCCCAAATGGAAGATGCTCCGGTTGAAGTTTTTTTAAAATTGGGAACATATCTAATTAACAAGGGAGAAATAGAAAAAGGCTATGCCAGTTTACGAATCGCCATAAACAATGGGCTTGACAGCGTCCGAGTACAGAAACTAA
>JADFLZ010000049.1 GCA_022564135.1 Candidatus Zixiibacteriota bacterium | reverse complement strand
TTAATAAAGCTCAAAAGTTAGGATTTAAATTAATAATCGTCACCAACCAGTCAGGTGTGGCGAGGGGATACTTTGGCATTGAAAAGATGAAAAAATTCAATGCTGCTTTAGAGCAAAAACTGGCAGAACAAAATATCAAAATCGATGCTATTAAATACTGTCCGCACTATCCCGGCGGAACGGTAGCAGAATACTCGTTTAGCTGTGATTGTAGAAAACCGGCCGGCGGTATGGCAGAAAAAGCCGCTCTGGAGCATAATATTGACCTGCGCAAATCTTACGTTATTGGTGATAAACTGGACGATCTCAATCTTGGCCGGGTAATCGGAGCGGGGCCTTTTCTGGTTTTGACCGGACAGGGACAAGAGAATAGCCAAAGGCTGCCGCAGGGCCGGGAAGGACTTGGTAACTTAGTATGCGACAACCTCTTGGCGGCAGTAGCCAGGATTGAGACTCTGGAAAATAAGTATGTTCATAACTGATTTTTATTAGCTTATGGCATTATAGGATTTTAGAATGCAACGGTTTAATCTGTGAAGAAAAAGTCGATTCTAAACTATATATAGTCCGGCAAAGGCTTCAGGTGATTGCTAAAGTCGAAACCAATAGCTACAAGAGAGCGTTATAGCATTATCTTTACCGCCGGCGGATAAACAACGATATGTGCAAATTAAAGTTCAATTTTCTAGCTCTGATTCTGGCTTCGGTCATAGCTATATCATTCTGCCCCTCGGCTGCTTTAGCTCAATTTTACTTCGGAAAAAACAAAGTCCAGTATACTGATTTTGACTGGCAAATTATGACCACTGAGCATTTCAGGATATACTTTTATACAGACGAACACGAAATCGCTCAGATTGCCGCCCAGATTGCAGAAGACTCCTACCGCGAATTAGCAATCAGATTTAATCATGAAATAAAGAATAAAACGCCGTTTATTATTTATTCGTCTCCCAACTATTTCTCGCAGACGAATATAGTACCCGGAATTCTCCCCGAAGGTGTAGCCGGATTTACGGAATTTATCAAAGGCAGGGTAGTGCTGCCTTTCCACGGTTCTTACCACGATTTTGACCATGTCATCAGACACGAGTTAGTGCATGTCTTTACGCTGGACCTGCTTGACGCCGCCTACAACCGGCAGACATCGAGGCGCGTAGCCAGGCCGCCGCTCTGGTTTACCGAAGGCTTAGCCGAGTTCTGGTCAAAAGAATGGGACACCGAGGCTGACATGATAGTCAAGGATATGGTAGTGGGCGGCAGGCTCTTTTCTATTCCACAGTTGTGGCGGGTGCACGGCACATTCTTTATGTATAAGCTGGGTGAATCAATCTGCCAGTTTATAGACTCCGCTTACGGCGAAGATAAACTGGCGCGTATTTTTGATAACTGGTACAAAGGGAAAACTTTTGATCAGGTAGTTCAGATAACACTCGGGGATAATCTGGCCACGCTCTCTAAGAAGTGGGAGTATTCCCTTAAGAAAAAATATTTTCCGCAGATAGCACAGCTGGGACTACCCAAGATGGACTCCAGGCGTGTTGTCAAAGATGGCTTCGCTGTCAAAGGAGTGCCTGTCCGGCTGACTAGAGATGATACAGAAAAAGATTATCTTGTTTACAAAGCTAACAAGCTCGGTTATTCGGGCCTTTATATGCTGTCGCTAGACAGTCCCAAGGGTGAGGTCAAAACCCTCATCAAGGGAGAGCGCTCTTCGGATTTTGAATCATTGCACCTGCTTCGCTCCGGAATCGATGCTAATAATTCAGGGCTGATAGTCTTTTCATCTAAATCAAAAGAAAAAGATGTCATTTATATTTATGATATTCATAAAAGTAAAGTCATCCGCCGCTTCGAATTTGACTCTCTGGCGGCCGCTCGTTCTCCCAGATTCTCACCCGATGGCACCAAGATCGTATTTACAGGCGTGGGCACTGACGGCATCTCAGATATTTATCTGCTCGAGTTAGAAACAGGCGCCTACGACAGACTAATAGCAGATATATACTATGATATCGACCCGACTTTTTCGTTCGATGGCAGTTCAATTTTATTTTCTTCAGACAGAGCTATCGATGGCCCGGCGGGAGCGCTCAATATTTTTGAGTACGATCTGGCGACATCGGTTATCCGGCAGCTGACATTTGGTCCTTTTCGGGACCAGTCGCCGGAAGCGGTCGAGGACGGCCTCTATTTTTCATCGGATCGCGGCGGTACTTTTAACCTTTTCAAATTATCAAACGACGGCACCCTGACGCAGCAGTCAACTTATGTAACGGGAGCATTTGACCCGCGTCTCTCGCCGGATAAAAGCAAATTATTCTACACCGGCTATCAGGATATGTCGTTTCAGATTTACCAGATGGAACTTGCTCTTGAGCCAGAAGAAATATCCCAGCCGCTGGCATCAGAAGAAAACAGCTGGCAGCCCAAAAAAATATCCAGGGCTGTCTCAAACACTTCGATAAAATACGACACCGACTTTTCTTTTGATATCGCCCAGTCCGCTATCGGATTCGACCCGGTCTATGGCTCATTGGGAGGGATGCAGGTGGCTATATCCGATATGCTGGGAAATCATGCTTATCATTTTCTGCTCAGCAACACCGCCCGCACCAAAGATCAGCTGCTGCAGTCATTTAACGTCGGGGTGACTTATATCAACCGCAAAAAACAGCTGAACTGGGGCGTTGGCTTGTTTCATCTGTACAATGAATATTTTAACGACTTCGACCTTTTCTTTTTTGATAGACAGATCGGCGCACTTTCTTTGTTCAGCTATCCGATTTCGAAATTTCACCGGGTCGATTTTACCACCACCGCCAGATATACCAAGCGCGACTTCCGTTTCGGAATCAAAAGCCGCGAAACTTTTCTGCTGACAAACTACGTCAGCTGGGTCTACGATAATTCTCTGTGGGATATTTCGGGTCCGATTGACGGACGCAGATATAATTTTACTCTCGGAGTATCTAATTCTCTCAGCGAAGGTCGGGCTTATAACAAACTGGCCATGGCCGATGTCCGGCACTATTACCGGCTGGGCAGGAATTCGGCGCTGGCCAACAGATTGTTTGCTTTTACTTCCTCAGGCATTGAGCCGCAGCGGATTTATTTTGGAGGCAGCTGGTCTTTCCGGGGCTATAGCAGGAGAGCCTTCTACACTCGAAATGTCCTGTTTGCTTCAACCGAACTGAGATTTCCTCTAATAGATAATCTTTTGATTGGTCTGCCGATCGGGAATTTGGGTTTCAGGGGAATCAGAGGTGTCTTGTTTTTCGATGTCGCTTCGGCCTGGGAAAACGATTTTGACCAATTTATCGGCTCGTTCGGAACCGGCATACGGTTCGCCCTGGGCTATTTAGTAGTTCTCCGTTTTGATTTTACACGTACGACTGATTTCAGATCTATTTCACCAAAAACCGACTTTGACTTTTTCTTCGGATGGAACTTCTGATGAAACGAACAGCTCAGTACTTTCTTCTGCTCATATTGCTTTTTGTTTTAAGCAGCTGCTCAAATAAGTTCAAGATGCCGCGTGAGTCTATCGAAGAGTCGTCGGAGTGGGCCTTTTATAAATACAATATAGACAGCGGCGGCGCCCGACCCGGAACTTTTTCAGGGAAGCTTGATGTTGTCTGGGAGAATTCCTTTCGAAACAAACCGTCCGGCCCGCTGACAATTTCTAAGGGTTATTTGATATATCCCGGCAGCAAACGTAAAATAGAAATCTTCGAAGCCGCCACCGGTTTGTCTCGTGGATATGTCCGTTCCAAAAGACACCCCCAGTCAGGCATGATTATAAAGGACAGTCTCGGTTTCTTTTTCGAAGCTCCCCGCTTGAGCCGGCTTCGGTGCCTGAACCTTTTAAATAAGAAAAAAATCTGGGACAGGAAAATCAAAGATGTCACCGCCGGTTTGATAGTAGTTGATTCGTTTTTGATAGTCAGCTCAAGCGAAGGCACTATCTATGCTCTCGATATCAACACAGGGGAGACCGGCTGGGAATACCACTCAGAGACGCGTCTGGCGGCGCCTCCGAGCAGTAACGGGGATTTGATAGTGCAGGCGACCGATGGCGGCCAATTGCTGGCGCTTGACGCCTCTGACGGCGAAGAAGTTTTCGTAACTGAGCTTGAGGCCCCGGTTTTAGGTGCTGCTGCCATTGATGACAAAATTTATCTGGCTGATTACAGCGGCAATGTTTATGCCCTGGAGCTTGACAGCGGCGAGGTTGTCTGGAAAAATAAGCTCGATGCCAAATTCTGGGCGGGGCCGGCACTTGCAGGCGGTCTGTTATACGTTGGCAGCACCGACGGCAAATTTTACGCCCTGAACACTGACAACGGCGAGATTGTCTGGGAGTTTGCACCCGGCGACGTTATCCGCTCTTCAGCAATTGTTGTCGGTGATTACGTTCTCTTTGGGACAATGTCGGGAATTTTATACAGCTTGAGAGCCGATGACGGCCTGATTTCCGCCCGCCGTGAGCTGGCCGGGGCAATTCTGTTTTCGCCAGTTTCCGATGGCCGGTATATCTTTGTGGCCACAGCCAAAGGGGAGCTGCTTTGCTTAGGCTCGAACTCAAGCTCAAGCCTCGAAACGGTCTCGATTAAATAAGTATATATATAAAGATTCTGAGATAGAAGAGATTGGTTCCCGTCATCCTGAGCGGACAAAGTCCCGAAGCCTAATCGAGGGAGTCGAAGTGTGTTATGTCACGGGGCAGATGAGGACATCTGCCGCCCACAAAACGGGGTAGGTATAGTCATGCTGAGCGGAGTCGAAGTATGGCAAAAGTCTGCTACTCACTTAATTAGTAGTGTTTAGGGAATGTGAATAAGAATGAAAGTAGCCGTGAATGACCGTGATGTTCAAGCACTAGTTGCAATGTTAAGGAAACTAGAGCTGGAACCTGCAGAAACGTCTGAAGAGTTCAAGTACGAAAATCCAGTACTAGTTTTGCTTGATGCTGTCTTGTCGATAAGACGAAAGTACTATGCTTTCGTAGTTCCAAGAGTAAAAGGGTTCGAGAAGGACTTTCCACAAGTACAAAATTTGAATCAACTTTTAGACTTAATTAGCGTGTCCTCAATTGAAGGATTTTGCAGGATTTGGAATTATAACCATGAGTCGAGAGTTCTAATTTTAGGAGATCTTGCACTCCGATTTATTAGTTACGCAGGTGACTTAAAAGAAAAAAGTGATTTAGAATCGATGAAACATTGGGCTTCAAGCTGCACGGTGCTTGATTATAAAATTTTTGGGGTTAAGGGGATAGGCCTAGCAACATTTCAATATCTTAGAATGATGCTTGGTGTGCCAACCGTCAAACCAGATGTACACATTAGAAGAGCTGTTTCGACAATAATAGAAAGAGAAGTAAATGACATTGACGCAATAGAACTTATTGAAAAGGCCAGTACAGAACTGGGATACCCTGCAATCATCATTGACAATTATTTTTGGAAAAAATATCAAGAAATAGTTACAATGTCAAGCATTAATTCGGTAAAACAGAAGATATAACTATATCATTTACGGTATTATGTTCCAAAGGTTGCAAAATCGGTGTGAAAAATACTTTTAAAGAAGAAAGTTAAAGAATCAAAATGGCAAACGATGAGCTTAAGCAGTGTCCAAAACCTGAAATTGGAGTTGAGAAAAAAGACTTGAAAGAACTAGATCCCGCTAAAATTGGTGAACTTGTTGCGACGGTTGTTCCAAAAACATTAAGTCCAATCAAACGAAGAGAAATTGAAAAAGCTGGTAACGAGCTCGAAAAGAAAGCGAAGTCTAATCCGGGTGAAGTAGTGGGCAAAAATGCAGAACAAGTAATAGGTGTTATTACTGGCGAAGAAAATGTTCAGCAAGCAGGTCTGGCAGAACCAGATAAAGATAAAATACGAGCTAATGTTGACGATCTTGGAACAGAATTTGATGAAGGTGAAAGAAAACGCAGGTATTCTTTTAAACAAAGTGTTCTTCCATTCCAGGGATTGACTGGCGTTCAGAGAATTAGCAGAAACGCAATAAGACACTCAAAGAAATCATTGCGTAGGTAGTTCCTATGAAAGCCGATAAAGACTTTTATCAACAGCTAAATGATCAATTTCGTCTAACAACTATTCTTGTAGTGTATCGACTCCCCGATTATCAATCACTTCTACAAGAATTTTTATGGCAAACATTAGATTGCCCTCCTAAATACCCACGTATGCACAAATTTATTGACTACTGGATCGAAAATATAGAAGCGCCAATACATAGCGTTCAGATTGAAAACATAGAAATTATTTCTCCATCGAATTTTGAAGTGATATCTAAATATTACGAATTTAAGCTATAATAAGGATAATAAATGAAAGATGAAATTGTATTAGTAAAATTACCTCCTAAGGTATATGAAGAATATATTAATGGAACACTTTCAACAATAGTTAGAGAAGCATATAACGATTTAAAGAAACAATATGAAGATCAAGGGAAAACTGTTAATGTTATTCCTGAGTGTAATGTTGAAGTCATTAATCTTGAAGATGATTGTATTTTAGCTTGGTATGTGCATACAGGTAGAATGCCAAATCATCGAGCACTAAAATATATAGAACGGTTTAAAAAAGAAGTCACAGCAGAACAAGAAAAATATCCAATAGGAGTTCGACACGCTTTTTTTTCCGTAAATGATGATGGTATTAGTTCAAGTGTTGAAAAATTAGAAGAAAAACACATTGAAAAAACAGTATACGACCGATTTAAACTACAAGAGTTTAAACAATGTTCAAAAAATCCGATTTATTTTATTGATAAGTATATGAAGATTCAACACCCAACAAAAGGTGAAGTTGATTTTAATTTATATGATTATCAACAGGATTTAATCAATACTTATATGGATAATCGGTTTATAATCGCTCGGTTACCACGTCAGAGCGGAAAGACAACATGCGCCGCAGGTTTTCTACTATGGAAAGCAATGTTTAATACAAATGAAACAATTTTGATTGCTTCACATCAATTCATTGGCTCGACAGAAATTATGCAAAAAATTAGGTATGCATATGAATTATTGCCAGAGTTTTTGAAAGAAAATATTATCGAATATAATAAACATTTAATTACATTTGAAAATGGTTCAAAAATTATAGGACAACGTATAACAGAGAAAACTGGTCGTGGTTGGTCATTGTCCCTTATTTACCTCGATGAATTTGCGTTCGTCAATCCTGAATTGGCAACAGAATTCTGGACGTCATTAGCACCAACATTATCCACAGGTGGTGATTGTATTATTACGTCAACACCAAATGCAGAAACAGATCAGTTTGCACAAATTTGGAAAGAAGCAAATAGTTTGATTGTTGATAAAAACGGAGTTGGAGCGAATGGATTTAAAACATTTTCAAAGACGTGAGAGAAAATAAGATATGGCAGTAACACGACATACTGTAGATACCTCTTTAGTTAAAAGAGGCCATATAAAAACAACATATAACCGATTTAAACTTCAAGAACTGAAAAAGTGCTTGAAGGATCCCGTTTATTTTCTTGAAAATTATATGAAAATTCAACACCCAACACAGGGTGGCATTGAGTTTCATCTGTATGACTATCAACGAGATTTAATTAAATTATATTCAGAAAATAGATTTGCTATAGCATTGCTACCACGTCAGAGTGGAAAGACAACATGTGCTGCTGGTTTTCTACTATGGAAGGCAATGTTTACAGCTGACACGACTATTTTGGTAGCAGCCCATCAATTTTCTGGCGCCGCAGAAATTATGCAACGAATTCGATATGCGTATGAATTTTTTCCGGATTTTTTAAGAGCTGGAGTTATAGAATACAATAAACATTCAATTACTTTTGATAATGGTTCGAGAATTATAAGCCAAGCAACCACAGAAAAAACTGGACGTGGCTTGTCATTATCTCTCATTTACCTCGATGAGTTTGCGTTTGTTGATGCAGGAATGGCAACAGAATTCTGGACTTCATTAGCACCAACACTATCTACAGGTGGTGATTGTATTATTACATCAACGCCAAATTCTGAAACAGACCAGTTTGCTCAGATTTGGAGAGAAGCGAATAAGACAGCTGATGAGTATGGTGATGAAAGATCAGACGGTCTTGGAAGTAACGATTTCAAATCGTTTACGATTGATTGGAAGCGAGTTCCTAGACCCGAAAGCCATGATGACTTTGAAAGAAAAATGCGATCGCAACTGGGAGACGATAGGTGGGAACGCGAATTTTTGTGTGAATTCATATCATTTGAGGAAACTTTAATTGATTCTCACGTTCTTAGAGGACTTTTAGGTCAAGAACCTATAGAGTCACTTGGCCGGGTTCGTTGGTATAATCCAGTTCTTCCAAATCGGATTTATATTGCTGGATTAGATCCAAGTATGGGAACAGGTGGTGATAATGCTGCTATAACTGTATGGATGTTGCCTGAATTTATCCAAGTTGCTGAATGGACTCATAATAAAACTGATGTTAGAGGGCAGGTTAGAGTGTTGATGGATATATTGGGTAAACTTCATAGGGACTTAAAAACAAATCCAGATCATGAAGGTAGAACAGAGATCTATTGGTCTTGTGAAAATAATTCTCTTGGGGAAGCCGTCCTTCAAGTTATAGATAGTACTGGTGAAGAGTTGTTTCCTGGATTCTTTGTACATGAACCTAAAAAGAAAAGAAAAGGATTCACTACTACTCATAAAACAAAAATTGAATCTTGCGCTAGATTAAAATCATTAATTGAAAGTGGACGTATGGAAGTTCGATCAAAAAATCTGGCACTGGAGTTGAAATCATTTGTCCGATCAAATCGATCATTCAGGGCTAAAACAAATCAACGTGATGATATTGTATTATCAGCTCTTTTATGTATGCGAATTTTAAATGAAGTACAGAATTATGATCAAGAAACATATGAGAAGCTTGCCGAGATTATTGAGTTAGGTGACGAAGAGCGTGATCCTATGCCGTTGATAGTTACCTAAATAATAAATATAACTGTATAGAAATCTGATTGGGGTAAAAATGACTGTACCATTTCATATAGTTAGTGAAAATGTCGCGGATATACTTATGTCAGCGGGATATATGGTTGAAATGTATGATGAAGATAATAATCGAGTTTATGATAAGGCACAAGCTCGAAAATTTTTCACGACGCCAGATAAAATTATGATTACTGTACATGAAGCGGGAAATGAAAAATCGAATTTGAATGTTTCGTTAAGTCAAGGGGTAGATTTACAAAAATTTGAAGATAAAGTAGGTAAAAGATTGCGTATAGTTGCAAATCAAGCAGGCGATAACATGGCTTACGATATCAGAACTTATGGCAGAGAATTATCATTAAAAGATTTTGCCCATGACAAAACGGTAAAAGAGGAAAATAAAATGAGCGAGATAAACGTTACTGAGGGAAAGGTTGGAATGACTGGTACAACCCGCTCAAGCTACCAAAAGGTTGGAGAATGTCGAATTATTATTAGACACTCTGGCAAAGTAAATGAGGATAAATTTGGCTCGCGAAGCCGAAATATCCAAGCTATTTTTGTTGAAACAAAAGGCGGTGAACGTTTTAAAGTAGCAGAGAATAATTTGCACGGTGCTCGAGCAATGGCACGCCATCTTTCTAATGGCGGATCTCCTTTTGATACTGTTGGTATGAAGGTAACAGAAATGATGAGCAAAATGTCTAGTCTTAAGAGCCTTATGTCTGAAGTAAGAAAGATTAAACGAAATGAAACCATATCAGAAGATGCAGGTGTTTTGACCGAACAGATTAAGAGCCAATTTAATTCCCTTAGAGAGACCCTTAAGAAAATGTCTGGTAAAGTT
>JADFLZ010000438.1 GCA_022564135.1 Candidatus Zixiibacteriota bacterium | reverse complement strand
GATTTCCAGCTTGCAACCGATCTGGCTTTCGCTTCGGTAATAATCGATACAACTATTGCAACCTCATCGTTTCAGCCTGCAGAGGCTCTTTCGATTTCAGACACCACCACCTTTTATTGGAGAATCAGACCAACCGGTGAAACTGAATTTGGTGAGATGAACGCCTTTAATCTGGTTCCATCGGGACCGGGCTGTGGTGATTTTGATGGGCTGGCTGGTCCCATCAACGTTCTTGACCTGACCTATCTGGTAGACTATATGTTTCGCGGAGGCGCTGTTCCTCCCGATATGAAACTTGCTGATCTGACTAATGACGGAAATGTTGGTATTTTAGATCTGACTTTTATGGTAGACTTTATCTTCAGGGGCGGCCCGCCGCCGCCATGTTAAGGGTTTAGGGGTGGGCTTCCTCCTTGATAATAATAGACTAAACAAATCATTGACATACTTCGTCTATCGGGTATCATATAATTGATTGCTTAGTCCAAATCGATTTTGGAGGGATAAGTCATGTTTAGGCAGGTTTTTTTAGAAGAAATTCAACAGGGATGTAACAAATCGTCAAAATTATGGTCTTGTTTTCTTTTCGTCACTATTTTCTTATTTTCTGTTCCGCTATTAACACAAGCTCAGGACCCGGGCATTCCGGATACGGTCAGAATTGAATGTGATTCGCTGATTGTCGGGCAGTCACGGCCAATTACTTTGACTATAGTAAATGATGAGCCTGTTCCGTACTACAATCTTGGATTTGTGCTGACATCAATTGATTCTGGTTTTGCCGTTTTTGATTCGGTAGTCTTCGTCAATCGGATGTCTGATCCCTCGGTGTTGCAGGTGAGGTGGGTTATCCCAAAAGATTCAAATGGAATTCCTCCTGATAGTTTACTTTTGGCTGCCTACAACATAGTTGGCAATGAACTAATTGAAGGAAATTCTGCAATCATGCAAATATACATGACTGGACTTAGCCCCGGAAGAATGAAAATCGATAGTGCCTGGTTTCCCCCTGGAAATCCTTTCTGGTTCATTTTACCGGGACAGAATGCCATTACTCCTCGGTATGCAGCGGAGGAAATAATTGTAGTGGAGGGATTTGCTTCTCCCGAAGTTAATGTTACATATTTATCAAATACAAGTGACGTAGGTGGTACGAACTTCATTTTTGATCTGGGTGCGTCCTCACCTGAGGGATTTCCAGTCTCCGCGAGCCTGGAATCTTTTTCAAAATTCGATGATGCTTCTAATTCGTCTACTAACGCACCTTCTTTTAGTTACAATTCAGGATCAGGTCTTTATGATTTTTCCTGGACAAGCACCAGTAGCGATATTGGCATCTGGAGAGTAGTAATATCTGCGTGTGACTCTGTCGGAAGTTGCACAACTGAAGAAGTAATAATTCAGGTAGTCGCCAGCGCAAACTATTTATTAGATTTACAAGTTACAGAAAGCCCCGGATTCAATTATCCTACAGCTGTCGGATATGGCAATTTTGATAACGATCTGGAACCTGAAATAGTTTCTTCCGGACTGGCATACTTATATACTTCACCTTTCTCTCTGTATGATAATGTTGGAAACGGAATTTTTCAAGAAGCTTACATATTCGAGGATCCAAATTATCCACTTCGTGGGGTGGAAGTCGGATACTTAGACGATGACAGCTTTTTGGACGTCATATCATTTAAAACTTCAAGTGGGCCTAATCAAATCTTTGTTCTCCTGGGTGATGGCCAAAACCATTTTCAATCTCCAATATCGTCTGCCTTGCCGATGAATTGGGCTCCTGTAGCTGCACTTGGTGTATTCAAAAGCGATGAGTTCCTCGACTATGCAATTGGCGGGCATGACACACTATATCTGTTTTCCGGGTCAGCTACATCCGAATACACTTTATTGAACAAAATAAGTGTTGGTGATTCAATCATGACTCTTACATCGTCAGATTTCAACAATGACGGTATTGACGATTTGGCAATTGGTATTAGAACCGGTCTGAAGATTTATCTCGGTGATGGCGCCGGAAATTTGTCACTAAAATCTACTTATCCCCAGATGTATGGATCTGTAAATATTGCAGTAACCAATCAAGGTTCAGATTTCAACGGCGACGGCATTTATGACCTTTGCATCGCCACACCGTCTGTAGGAGATACCAGCAGCGAATTGGTGGTTTATCTCGGTAATGGCGACGGTACTTTTGAGCAAAGAGTAGTCCGAACTGTGCTTGGACAAATAGCTGCCAATATGCCGGCAGACTTTAACGGTGACGGCTTCCTTGATATTGCCTACTTAAACAGCGCTTACAAATACGTGGCTATTATCTTTGGAGATGGTAACGGAAACTTTATAAACGAACTGCGCTTTGATGTACCTAAATTTGACCCGGCTCGTTTGATTGGTACTGATTTCGATCTCGATGGGGACGTTGATATTGCTGTAATTTCATATTCAATCCCAAATGGTTCATCAATATTTTACTACGATAATCAGAGCGATCCGGCCGGATTTAATATGTCTTCAATTACTATTCAAG
>JADFLZ010000437.1 GCA_022564135.1 Candidatus Zixiibacteriota bacterium | reverse complement strand
CATCACCTGTCTCTGTATTCTCGACTGTCCAGTAATATAGCCCTGATACTACCGCCTGGGTGTTGCGGGTTATCAGGTTCCAGGTGTTGTGGGAAGCGTTAGGGTCTGAAATGTTTTTGTCATGAAATATCTCGCGCACCAAATCACCGTCCAGAGAATATATGCTGATAGTGCACTTTGCCGGAAGATTAGCGAAGTGAATTCTCCGGGACCGGTTATCAGATTGTTGATTTCGGGTTAAGCGCTGCCCCAAAGTATCCAGACCCTCAAAACCCCGCTGACGATAGTTCCGGTCAATACGATAAGGATTCGGATAAACAAATACTTCCAAATTCTTTTGAGCCACTCCTTCCGCCGTCTCAAGTGGATAGACATTGGCTGTGTTGAGTGTCACACTTGTTTCAAGCGGCGGTAACCCGGAACTGGGTGAGCCAAAGTCAAAAGCCGTTACACTTATCCAGTAGGGTACAGTCGGCAGCAGATTTTCTAAGGTATGTTCATACTCAAAATAACGCGGCAAGCCTTCGGGGGTTTTCTCTGCTTCAGGCAAAGAATCCAAAACCAATGTGCTCGGATAGGGCTGATTCGGATAAACTTTAATAATGCCGTTGGGATCAGTCAGACCTGATATATTAAATCCCTGACTCTCAAAATAAAACTGTGAATCCGACGGATATAAAGGATGACGATAGGGTCTGACGCGAGTGAATGCCAGGGGATCAAATGTCGAATCTCCAAAAGCATACAAGTTGAATAGTTCGTCATAAGTAAAAGGATTATCTGTCAGTTCATAAGCGGGCGGAAGGACATTTTGATTAAAAGTATATTTATTATAGTTTTCTCTGTCATAAGTGGCCAGTTGGCTGTAACTGGTAGAGCGGTCATCGCGGGCGACATAAATTCGATAACCTTCGAAATCCACCACCCTGGTGAAAGGGTCTTTGGTGGTTTCTGATTTGTAACCGTTAAAGTGGATTCGAATTTTGCCCACGCTTGGTTCTACAAAAAGCTTAGGCGCCGGAGGCGGGGAAGCGCCCCTGAAATCCGGCACGCCATCGCCGGAAGCGAAGGTAGTATCAACTTTCGTATAAGTGTAGACGGTATCCCAGGGAGTGACAGAACTATCAACTGATTCAATGGCACTGTCAATCGGACAGAATCTCATTTCACCGGCATAGCCATCGCCGTCGGTGTCAACACCGGGATTATCGTATATCCAGCCGGCCCAGCGAGCACTAATCTGAAAATCTTTAAAATTCAAGTTTTCATAAAACGCATCAGGATCTTGCGGTAGATTTGCCAGGTTACCCCGGACCTTATGAAAGTTTAAACCAGCAACATAGGCAAACGATATTGGCAGCTTTTCTCCCGGATGAATTTCAAAAGGTCCGAAAGACAGCAAATAGCGAGTGTCAAAACCGACTGGAATCTCGTCCTTTAGCTTCTGGTTGGGAGGGATCCAGAAAGTATCTGAACTTTTAATTACACCGGTATAGGCCTGATCATAGTCAAATTCCTGATTTCTAAGCACATAATATTTGTTTCTATCTCCTCTCGGAGTACCAAGGCCGCCGGTTCCAAAATCGCGGAAAGGCTCTTTAAGTTTGCCAACCCCCGGTCTTTCACGCGGACCAAAATCCAAAGTGGGATCATTGTTACTGACCCACCAGTTGAAAGAAACTTCGAGAGACTCAGCGGGAGTCCGCACAATACGTACTCCGGTAACGTTTGGAGCCGGCTGAGCTCCCTCATCAAAGTCGCCGTCGTTATCTGCAATCCAGGCCAGATTTGTAACATCAACAAATTCACAGTTCAGGTGTGTATCAACAAAACTTGGAGCAAATCCACAGAGGTCATCATCATAACGGGAAGTCGGCTCTGCTCCAACATCACCATCAATAAAAATACCTATGTATAATTCTCTAATCGGGACTTGTTTTATATTTTTGACTTGAAAATCAAACAGCACAAAATTTTCGGCATATTCATAAGACCAGGCATAAGAGCGCTGAGTGATTTCTATGCCAATAGGAATATGTCGTCTATTATCAAAATTGTCAGAAGCCACACCGGCTGTAACTGTATCTGTGTATACTGCTATAAAATCTTCTTCGGAGATTGCGCCTTCAAACATTTCTCGGTCACCAGGGTCAATTATCGACCTTTTTTGCATATCTCCCTTTGGAGATGGGTCGGGAAGAAATTCTCCCAGGCCATCCTGCACTTGGAGTCCTACCGAAACCAGAGTATCACGACCGACCACAGCTCCTATCCAGTAGGCGCCGACATGCAAATATTCAACTCCGCTGTTCTTGGGGACTTCGCAGCCAAGACCCAATGCTCTACCCGTAAAGCAGTCAATGCCGGAAGTCGACAAATGCTCAGTCCCAAGCGTGCCGCTATTTGTAACCGCCAAGGTCATATTGCCAATCCTGTGCGAGGCCGCACAATGGGCCGGAGGATTCTCAAGACGCTGACTGTTCGGAAACTTATCAATATCCTTTACATCATAAAGATCACGAGATTCTATGGCAGAGTGAAAA
>JADFLZ010000048.1 GCA_022564135.1 Candidatus Zixiibacteriota bacterium | reverse complement strand
GCCACATCGGCACCCATCGTCTGCAGACCCCAGAGGTTCGAACGGATGACGCGCGAATGCTTGACATCGCCGACTAAAAGTACTCTGAGACCTTTGAGCCGGCCATATTTTTTGCGAATTGTATACATATCAAGCAGCGCCTGAGTGGGGTGCTCGTGGCTGCCGTCACCGGCATTGATAATGTTGGCATCCATGCAATTGGTCAGAAAATACGGCGCTCCCGGAGAGCTGTGCCGTACTACGGCCATATCTATTTTCATCGCTTCGATATTTTGAACAGTGTCACGCAGTGATTCGCCTTTTTTAACTGAAGATGTAGATGTCGTAAAATTGACGGTGTCGGCGGATAATCTTTTTTCAGCCAGCTCAAATGAAATGCGGGTGCGGGTTGACGGTTCATAAAACAGGTTTACAATGGTAATGCCTCTGAGAGTAGGCACTTTCTTAATCTTTCTTTCTATAACTTCGCTAAACGTTTCGGCCGTATCCAGTATCAGCGTAATATCGCTTTCGGGAGTGTCTTCGAGGCCCAAAAGATGTCGTGAACTTAACTGGCTCATCTGTTTTTCTCGTTTGCTTTTTTAACATAAACTTCGTCTTTGCCGTCAAGCTCGGTGACATTGACAACGACCTGGTCATCCATGGCAGTAGGTATATTGGCGCCGACATAGTCAGCTCTTATCGGCAGCTCTTTATGGCCGCGGTCTACTAAGACGGCCAGCTGAATTGTCCTGGCCCGGCCAAAATCTACCATCTGGTCAAGCGCCGCCCGGACTGTGCGGCCGGTGTAAAGCACGTCGTCTATGAGGATGACGTTCTTATCGCGAATTTCAAAAAGAATATCAGTTCTTTGTACAATCGGCTGCTCAAGTTTGGAATGGACGTCGTCGCGATACAGACTGATGTCCATAAGTCCGACCGGTACTTCGACGCCCTCGAGTTCTTTTATGGTAGCTGCGATTCTTTTGGCCAGTATCGCCCCGCGGGTCAGGATGCCGATTATAACTAATGATTCTGCTCCGGAGTTGCGCTCCAGGATTTCATGGGAGATGCGTGTTAAAGCGCGGCTTATCTTTTTATCCGAAAGGATTATGTTTGGTCCCGGAGTCAAGCTGTCTTCTCCGCCGATAAAAACTGAATTTTTGAGTATGAAATGTTATGTTCAGGCCGGATTTCGAGAAAATGCGGGTTCATATTCAGGTCCTTTAGCAGCATCTCCGTACCACCTTAAAAGGGTTAGGGTTATGCCGTATATCGGCATCGGCAGCAAGTTCTGCAGAGTATAACTAATATCAGGGCTCAGTCAAGCCTGCTCTATATGCCCTAATTGTCAGAAGCGGCTATTGCGCTGCAACCGGCGCTGTTCGTGACATCAGCCGGTAATTGCCTCTGCCGTCTAAAGATAAAATCCTGTCGGCCAGTTTCTCGACCAGCTGTTGGTCATGGGTGATGATAATGACTCCCATGCCGGCTTTTTTGAGGCTTTCGGCCAGCAAAATAAACCTGCCGACACCTTCGGGATCCAAAGCACAGGTCGGCTCATCGAAAATTAAAAATTCCGGACTTATAGCCAGAATAGCAGAAAAAGCAAGTCTCCTTTTTTCTCCCAAAGAGAGCATCAGCGGGTCACGTAATTTAAATTGCTCATATGACAGACCGGAGAGATGAAAGAGAGCCTCAAGCTGTTTGTTATCTAGTTTCATGCCTAAGTTTTCCGGTCCGAATTTTACTTCTTCCTGGCAGCTGTTTAGAAAAAACTGCCTCTCCGGCTGCTGCAAGGCGGCCGTGATTTTGCCTTTTGTTTCAGCTCGATTTAAGAGTTCTGCCGAATTCGACAAAAAGTTCAGTTCGCCTGAGTCCGGCTTTAATAACGAACAGAGCAGCATCAGCAGAGTTGATTTACCGGAACCCGAGGGACCAACCACCGCGCTGATTTCTTTTCTATGAAAAGTTGCGTTAAGATTTTTTATTAACGTTTTGCCGTCCGGGTAATCGAAACTCAGACGTTTCAGCTCGATGGTTTCAATCTGTTTGTCGTCAGAATTACTTGAACCAAAGTCCGGCAAAGAAATTTCTTTGTGGCTCATCGCATCAAACTTGAGTCCGCACCTGATGCACAAATCGTTATCGGCTAAAATTTCATCAGGTTTGCCGTCGGCTTCGATACGGCCGCCTGAAAAAACTATAAGTCGTTCATACATGCCAGCCGTCTGCGGATATTGGGTAACGTGCACCAGCGTCAGCTGTGGGTTTTCTTTGCGAATTTTTTCAAGCTGCGAATTAAAAAGCTCTTTGCCCTCTTTGTCTAAGTAAGATGACGGTTCATCAAGCACCAAAACCGGCGGTCTGGCCACCAGCAGCGAAGCCAGTGATAGTCTCTGCTTTTCTCCGGTAGAAAGCTCCGAGGTCAGCCGTCCCCGAAGATGTCCTATGCCCATGGCTGCTATGACTGCCTCGATTCGTTTTTCCATTTCCTCCTGTGCTATACCCTGATTTTCGAGAGCAAAAGCAATTTCTTTTTCTATGGTCAAAGCTATGATTTGATTGTCCGGATTTTGAAAAAGAAGTCCGACAGGTATGGCGCAGTCGTCTGGTAAATTCAGCCGGTATCTGCCCTGCTCGGTCTTGATCAGACCTGCCAGCAGCTTGGCGAAAGTCGACTTGCCGGAACCATTGGCGCCCATGACACAAACCGCTTCACCGCGTTTTATATTTATGCTGACATTTAAGAGCGCCGGTCTTTCTTCCGGCCTGTACCTGTATGTAACGTTTTCCAGAGTTATCATAATCAAAAATGCCGATGTGCGTTTGTATGAAATCTATCAACAACGAACACCGGCAAATAATTTAAGCAGGCAATTGGCTATTCAATAAAAGCCACATCCAGATTTCTGACCGCCGCCACTTCGTCCAGCCTCCGCACCGGCGTAGTATGAGGAGCGGTGGTGACTATTTCCGGTGATTCGTCAATTTCTTGTGCGATCCCGAGCATTGTTTCGGCAAAATAGTCGAGTGTCTCTTTGCTTTCGGTTTCAGTCGGCTCAATCATCATAGCTTCTGATACTATCAGCGGAAAATAATTGGTTGGTGAATGTACCCCGAAATCAAGCAGGCGCTTGGAGATGTCATAGGTTCTGACGCCTTTCTTTTTCTGACGCTTGCCGGAAATGACGAACTCGTGCATACAGTGCACATCGTAAGGAAGTTCATAGACATCTTTTAAGAGAACTTTCAGATAGTTGGCGTTTAAGACAGCATTCTCACTTACTCTTTTTAGTCCTTTGCCTCCGTGACTTAAAATATAAGCGTAGGCACGAACGATGTTGCCGAAATTTCCGTAAAAAGAATGCAGCCGGCCGATTGAATCAGGTCTTTTGAAATTCAGAAACAGATTGCCGCCGGAATCTTTTTCAAGATGGGGAAATGGCAGATATTTCTCAAGTTCAGCTGTAACGCCGATCGCGCCGGCGCCGGGTCCGCCGCCGCCATGCGGTGTCGAAAAAGTTTTGTGCAGATTAAAATGCATCATATCAAAGCCGACATCGCCCGGACGGAAAATACCCATATTGGCATTTAGATTGGCGCCATCCATATACATCAGGCCGCCTTTTGAATGCACTATCGCGGCAATTTCTTTAACATGCGTTTCAAAAATCCCCAGCGTGTTGGGGTTGGTGGTCATAAGACCTGCCACGCTTTCGTCCATAACTTCGGCAACCGCGGCGGGTGATATTACGCCGTTTTCATTTGATGGAATCTGAACTGTCGTAAATCCCAGCGAGGCGACCGTGGCCGGATTTGTGCCATGGGCGGAGTCGGGAATAATTATCTTGGTGCGCTTTTCTCCGCGGCTTTGAAAATAGCTCCGCATGATAAGCAGTCCGGCAAACTCTCCGGCGGCGCCGGCCACCGGCTGCAGCGACAGCCCTGCAAATCCTGAAATTTCGCGCAGGAACTCTGTGAGCCCCCACATTATTTTCAAAAGTCCGCTGGTGGCGTTATTGGGACTCAAGGGATGCTGGTCTTTTATGCCTGCCATTGAAGCGGCCACATCGTTGACCTTGGGGTTGTACTTCATGGTACAGGAACCGAGCGGATAAAAACCCCGGTCGATATGATGATTCTTGACTGACAGATTTACAAAATGCCTCATAGCTGTCGGCTCGGTTACTTCGGGCAGTTTGGCGTCGCTTGTACGTCTGAACTCGGCCGGTATAGCAGCTAAGATTTCTTTTTCAGCAGTCTGTAAATCTGGCAGAGTATAACCTGTCCGACCGGTTTTGGACTTGTCGTAAATTAGTTTGCCGTCGTCAAATGATCTTGGTTTCAAGAATTATTCACCTCTGAGTTTTCTGACCTGCTTGTTGGCATATCCAACATCTTCAGACTCCGGCCAGTTTTTTACAAAATTGTCATAGGCGGTTATGGCCAGAGCGGTATCACCTTTGCTCTTGTAGGTAATGGCAATGTAAAGTTCTGCCTCTTCTGCAAACTGTAAGCCTTTATATTTTTCCATAACGCTGTTATAAGCTTCAATGGCATTGCCAAACTCTTTAACGCGGCGGTGCGAGTGGCCGACATAAAGCATGCCTTTGCCTTCAAAATCGGTTCCGGCATAATCGACTATTATCTGCTTGTAGGCTGCCATGGCTTCGTCATCTTTTTTATTACGGCGCATCATGTCTGCTATCGCCATTGAGGCTTCACCTGAAAGGGAATCTTTGTCGGCACCGCTTAATATTTTATCAAACCATAGTCTGGCGTTTTCGGAATCGCCGCGATATTTGTATTTGTCCGCTAATTTATAATACAATGAACGGTCTTCGTTCTTTAGGGCGTCGTCAAGCACCGCCTGCAAAGTGCCAATGCCCCTTTGATAGTCTGACATAGTTTTTATGAAATCATCGACTGGGAGATAACCGGTGACACGGTCAATCTCTTCACCGCTGCTGGAAGTAAGCACAAAAGTCGGGAAGCCTTTTATGCCGAACTTCTGGGCTAAGGCAGTATCTACTTCAGCATTTACTTTGGCCATTACCACGTCGTTGGTGAAATAGTCAATAGCTTTGTCAGTCGTCATTACTTCCTTATCGAATTTCTTGCACCAGCTGCACCAGTCGGTGTAAAAATCGATAATGATGGGCTTGTTGCCGGCGGCTGCCAGCTCTTTGGCCTTTTCAAAATCTTCGACATAGGGAGCTTTTGTGACTTCTTGAGCATCCTGAGCGAAAGCTGACAGGCTTAAAATAAACAGCGAGACAAAAATTAGTAACGTTGACCGCTTTTTCATAACTCTCTCCTGATTTAGTAATTGGTTCATATAAATATTCGTTATAACATTTCCTGTCTTAGGAAACTTCTCATAATTAGTTTTGCTTCAATCTTAAAATCACGGGGGACCATCATTAGTTTTTCATCATCAAAACCGGACAGTTCAGCAAGGCGGTCATCGTCCAGTGGTGCATTAAATGGTTTTGCAAAAGTAGCAGGAATCATGACCGATGGAATATTGTTAGAATCCATTATGCGCTTGGCCTGTTCCAAAATCCTGGTACCGCTCAATTTCCCGACAACTACCCAGCTGTCATCAGGAGCTTCGGCTACCGGTCTGGTCGACTCCAGCTGTTCGATAAGCTCATTGCTGCATTCCGGACAAATTATGATATCGGCTTGAACATCAGAATTACAGTTGGGACAAAAAACCATTAAAATTATTCCTTTCTGTGCCATTTTTCACCGAGCGTCATTTCAAGCGTCTCGGCGGCCTGGTCGGCGTATTCTTCAGGTACTAAAATTTCGAACCCGGCGGATGAATTTGAGTGAAAGGGCGCCAATGGCAGCCCGATATTGCCGAAAAATCCTGATTTCGAAAACAGAACTGCCGGTATGTCACAGGATTTGAGGGTTTCCAGTCCCAGATCTGCCAGCATCTTATCTTCTATAATACCCAGCATAACCCACTCCTTGGTCTCGGTCTTAGAGCTTTCGGGGTCGCTGCCACAGACATAGCAGGTCTGCAGATCACCCGATAATTCAGTTTTACATACTGGACAATACACCGGATACCGACAACTCCTTAAGTCCTTCGACAAGTTTATCAATTTCAGTTTCAGTTCTTTTTTCGGTAGCAGCCACAATCAAACAATCCTCTAAACCGCTATACCAGCTGCCGGCATCGATGCCCGGCAGAATGTTTTGGGCAACTAATGTCTCAATTACTTTCTTGGCAGGGACCGGCGTCCGCAGAGCAAACTCCCTGACAAACGAGCCCTTAAAGTACGGCTCATAACCTTCCAGAGCAGTGATCCTTTCGAAGGCATTTTGCGCTTTTTCCATAGACAACATTGCCACTTTTTTAAGACCTGTTTTCCCCAGCAAGGTCATATAAATAGTCGCCGCGGTAGCGCACAAAGCCTGATTGGTGCAGATATTCGAGGTTGCTTTTTCACGGCGGATATGCTGCTCTCTTGTCTGAAGAGTCAGAACAAAACCGCTTTTGCCGTCTACATCTTTGGTGCGGCCGGCAATCCTTCCAGGTACATAACGTACAAGTTCTTTTTTGGTTGCAAAAAAGCCTAAGAGAGGCCCCCCGAACGAAAGCGGAATGCCCAGCGGCTGACCTTCGCCGACGACAATATCAGCCCCATATTCTCCGGGTGTTTTCAAAACCGCCTGCGCTATCGGATCGACCGACATCACTAACTTGCCGCCGACTTTTTTAATTAAGTTTGAAGCTGAGCTGATATCTTCTAAGAGTCCGAAAAAGTTCGGCTGTGCCAATATTAAGCAGGCGCTGTTTTCATCGAGCGTATCTTCGAGCCTTGATAGATCGCTCTGGCCATCTTTTAGGGCAACTGTCACCAATTCGATATCAAGACCGCTCAGATAAGTTTTGAGAACTTCCCGATACAAAGGACTGACTGTTTCAGAAACTACAACTTTATTACGTTTGGTAACGCGAATAGCCAGAAGCGCTGCCTCTGCGACTGCCGAAGCGCCGTCGTACATCGAAGCGTTGGCCACTTCCATGCCGGTCAGGCGGCAGATATGGCTTTGAAATTCATATATAATTTGCAGAGTGCCCTGGGCTACTTCGGGCTGATAAGGAGTATAGGCCGTCATAAACTCCGGACGGCTGAGTACGGCCGAAAGCGCCGAAGGAATAAAATGGTCATAAACGCCGCCACCTGCAAAGCAGGCCAGGCCGGTTCTGGTTTCTTTTGAGAGTTCATCAAAATGTGACAGAATTTCCATCTCTGACATACTTGGAATATCAAGCAGGCGATCGAGACGCAGTTCATCCGGAATAACGCTGAAAAGTTCTTCGATACTCTTTACGCCGATTCTCTCGAGCATTTCCTGTCTGTCGTTATCTGTATTGGGAATGTATGGCATTTCTGTCCTTAGTAATTTCTCTGTTTTTTGGCCGCCTGTTAAAAAGTTCCTAATCAGCTATAATACTTTTGTAACTGGAGTCATCAAGTAATTGTTCAATCTCTGACGGCTCAGATAATTCTACTTTCAAAATCCAGCCGGACTCATACGGCTCCCGGTTAATAATCATGGGGTCTGAGTCTAATGTCTGATTTACCTCAGAAACTTTACCGGTTACCGGTGAAAACATGTCCGAGACCGCTTTGACAGCTTCGATAGTACCAAACGACTTCATCTGCTCCACCGCTGAACCGACATCCGGAAGTTCTACAAAGACGATATCACCCAGTTCGCTCTGGGCAAAATCTGTAATTCCGATAGTAGCAATATTCCCTTCAATTTTGACCCATTCATGCTCTTTGGTATATTTCAACTCAGACGGTACGTTCACTCTTTAATCTCCAATTCCCTTTTTCAATTGCCTTTATTCGCCGAATTATCTTTAACTAACTCGGCTGAGTCAGTCCTGCTTGCGCTATCCTGCTTAACCGTCTTAAGAGCCCCGACTCTTTTTTCTCTTTCAATCATGTCTTCTAAAAAACTGATGTCGTACTTGCCTGACACGAAATTCGGGTCTCTAAGAATCTTTTTGTGAATAGATATCGTGGTCGGCACCCCTTCTACGATAAATTCGTCTAAGGCGCACAGCATTTTCTTTATAGCTTCTCCGCGGGTCTTGGCCCGGACTATTAGTTTTGCAATCATTGAGTCATAAAACGGAGGAATGGTGTAGCCGGTATAAACCGCTTTGTCGATGCGTACGCCAAAACCGCCCGGCACATGCAAACCCGTAATTTCTCCGGGACCAGGACGAAAATCCTTGTCAGGGTCTTCGGCATTTATGCGGCACTCTATCGAAACCCATTTCGGTTTTAAATCTTCCTGCTTAAACGAAAGTTTTTCACCCATGGCAATCCGTATCTGCTCTCTGACAAGATCAACTTCGTAAGACTCTTCTGTAATGGGATGCTCTACCTGTATGCGGGTATTCATTTCCATGAAGTAGAAATTAAACTCAGAGTCTACTAAGAACTCCATAGTCCCGACCCCGTGATAATCGACAGACTTGGCGCCTAAAATGGCGGCTTCACCCATTTTCTTTCTAAGTTCCGCAGTCATAATCGGCGAAGGAGTTTCTTCCAGAAGTTTTTGGTGGCGTCTTTGTACTGAGCAATCGCGTTCACCAACATGGACAGTATGTCCAAAACTGTCGCCAATGACTTGAATCTCTACATGGCGCGGTTTGATCAGGAACTTTTCCAGATATAAATCCGGATTGCCAAAACTGTTAGCAGCCTCGGTTGAAGCCAGATGAAAACCGCGTTCAAGCTCGGCTATATCGCGGCAGATACGCATGCCTTTGCCGCCGCCGCCGGCAACTGCTTTTAAAAGAACCGGAAAGCCGATTTCTTTGGCACATTCGGTAGCCTCTTCAAAAGTGGAAACAATACCGTCCGAACCGGGAATGACCGGCAGGCCGGCTTTGGCCATAAGTTCTTTGGCTCTGACTTTATCGCCTAAACTCCGGATCTGCTCCGGAGTAGGACCAATAAATTTGATATCACAGGAAGCACATATTTCTGCAAAATCGGCATTTTCTGCTAAAAACCCGTAGCCCGGATGAATAGCGCCGGCGTTAGTGACTTCGGCGGCGGCAATTATGCGTTTAGGGTCCAGATATGAGAGATTTGGCTGTGGGGGCCCGATACAGACATCCTCGTCGGCAAATCTGACGTGCAGAGCGTCGCGGTCGGCCTCGGAATAGACTGCTACTGTTTTCAAGTCTAATTCCTTGCAGGAACGAATAATGCGAAGGGCTATTTCACCCCGATTGGCTATCAATACTTTGTCAAACAAACCTGTTTTCTCCTAAACATGGCGGCCCGAAAGTCAGTTTCGACCGGGCAGACCAGAAATTTTATATAACTTTTTAATATAGCTAAATTGAAGATATCAATCAACTGCAATATGTAGAATCGCCTTTGGAAACGTCTAAAACGGCTTTGAAAAATGAATATTTGAAGGCCGTCAGAAGATAGTGAATCGTCAGTAAGGTTATATGAGAAAGCTGTTGCTGCCTTAGTATTTGGTCATATCGAGCTTGCCTGAGCTGCCCGAACTGCCAAAGGAGGCTCCATCTCCTTTGTCATCCTGCCAGCGGTCGGAAGAGCCTGTAATTCCTTTTAAGCGCAGATCGAAATCATCGGGATTAGTTGCGTTCGCCATTGCTTCTTCAAAAGTTACTAATCCATCTTTGTGAAGTTTCATGATTGACTGGTCAAAAGTCTGCATACCGTATTGAGTGCCGCCCTGCTCAATAAAATCAGGAATATTTATAGTTTTATCCGGGTCAATTATACATTCCCTGATAGCGCCTGAGTTTACCATCACCTCTACGGCCGGAACACGCCCCGGGGAATCCGCTCTTTTTAAGAGCCTCTGGCAGATAATTGCTTTAAGGGTGCCTGCCAGCAGCAAACGTATTTGCTGGTGCTGGTGAGGCGGGAAAAAAGAGATAATTCTGGTTATTGTCTCGACTACATTTAAGGTATGCAGTGAAGTCATCACCAAGTGACCGG
>JADFLZ010000436.1 GCA_022564135.1 Candidatus Zixiibacteriota bacterium | reverse complement strand
GTTTCAAAATTGAAACCAAAGAAGAAATCGAGAGTAAATAGTTATGAGCCTAACCGCAAATGATATCCGAAGTATAGAAATCCGCTCTCAGATGCGCGGCTACGATAAGGAAGAAGTTGATAATCTACTGGAGCAGGTTGCCGTAGCTTTAGAAACAACTAAGCAGGAAAACGTCAAACTGTCGATGGAAATTGACAGCCTTCGCTCCGAAGTCGCTTCTCTAAAAGAAAATGAAGACGTCATAAAGGGTGCCGCTATCGACGCCCGCAAGAATGCTGACGCTACCGTTAAGGAAGCCAAAAAAGAAGCGGCTGAAATAGTTAACAAAGCCAAAGAAGAAGCCAAAGCAATCATTGCCGGTAATTCCAAAAAAGTTCAGGAAATAGAGCAGCACATTCAGAGCCTTGACCAAAATCGCAAAACTTACTTAAGCAAACTTCGCACCCTTATATCATCACATCTTGAACTGGCCGAGCGCGAGGCCGTACTTGATGTCAGAGAAGCCATGGCCGAAGCTGCCGAAAGTGTTACCGCCAGTGGCTCAATTACCGTCACCAATACCGAAGACCACGAGACAATAGCAGATACCGATGATGAAGATGTCGATACAGCGGATGATCATGAAGACGATGATAGCGGCCCCGAAAAACAGGCCGAGCTAAGAGACGAAGACGAACCGTCCGATGCTGAGCTTGAAGAAGCCCTTAAACAGTATCAGGATAGTGAAAAAGAAGACGATGGCGAACCGACCCAGCCTCCGGACGCTGCTTCCCCTTCACTGGCTTCTCCCGGACAAAAATGGGAAGAGACAAGCGCCCTGGCCAATGAAGTGCCGCCTGAATTTATAGTAAAGAGTAATGAGCCTAAGACAGACGCTCCGACAGGTTCTGCTGCCACTCCTCATCCAAAGGCCAATAAAACGGGTAAAATGGACGTCAATAAAGAATTTAATGAAATAGCTTCGAAGCTTGAAGATATTGTAAAATCCGGGAAAAAATAAAATTCTCGCCTTACACTTTTTTTAAGGCCGGTTTATCTATCTGATAGCCGGCCTTTTTACTTAGAGATCGAATCGATTTGTTGAGCAAGTTGTATCGAGCGTCACACTGAGCCTGCCTTGGTCCAGATTTTTGCCCGGCCCAAAGGGATCGAAGTCTGCACTCTAAAGAAGTCTGAACGTTCTGTTTGATTTTTAATCCAAAAACAGCATATTTTAATTTTAGTGCTGCTCCTAAACGGACAACAGGAAGCAGCAATTTTAGAAAGGACAGAGTTTTGCAAACTATCGAAGAACAAAACGAACTACTAAAAGAGGCCACTGATTATATCGCAAGCCAGACACAGTTTAAGCCTTCCATCGGTATCATTCTCGGCACCGGGCTTGGCTCACTGGTCGACGGCATTGAAATGCAGGCGACAGTAGGTTACGACAAAATTCCGCACTTCCCGGTATCGACAGTCGAATCACACGCCGGCCGGCTTCTTTTTGGCGGCCTTCGAGGCAAACCTGTTGTCTGCATGCAGGGGCGCTTTCATTTTTACGAAGGCTACACTTTACAGCAAATTGCTTTTCCCGTCCGGGTCATGAACAGACTTGGCATCAAAACGCTCATCGTCTCAAACGCGGCCGGTGGCATGAACCCGAATTTTAATGCCGGCGACATCATGCTGATAAAAGACCATATTAATTTCTTCCCCGGCAATCCGCTGATCGGTCCCAATGATGAAAAAATGGGCGACCGTTTCCCGGATATGTACGAAGTTTACAATCATGATTATATTAAAATGGCCAAACAAGTGGCGCTGGACTTAAAACAGCCGCTGCAGGAGGGTGTCTATGTCGGCCTGACCGGCCCCTGCCTGGAAACCGCCGCCGAATACCGCATGCTGCGCGGCTGGGGAGCCGATGCTGTCGGCATGTCGACTGTCCCCGAAGTCATAGCAGCCCACCACCAGCATAACAGGGTTCTGGCTTTTTCGATTATTACCGATATGGGACTGGCCGACAACATGCACCCCTGCTCACTTGATGACGTTATCGGCACCGCCACCGCTGCCGAGCCCAAACTCCGCGAACTAATAGCCGGCTGCGTGGAGAAGATGTAGGGGGAAAGAAACTAATTGCTTGATAGGTGACTTGTACAATGACTGATAGTTGCTGACTGTGCTGTCGCAGGATGGCCCTCGCGCGACAGCCGACAACGCTTTTCCGTTCCTCCTCTTGCACTTTCTCCAAAAACTCCACTTATTCCCCTCAGATACTTCTTTAGAAATTTTTGAAAGGACCAATACATGTCTACTGCTCTTAAGTCAAAAAAGAATGAAACTTCGTCTCTTCCGTCCCGTGATGGTATAGACGACAAACATAAATGGAATTTAGCTGATATATTCTCTGACGATAACGCCTGGGATGAAGACTACAAAAGAGTTCAGGGATTAATTGAAAAAGCCAAAGACTTTACCGGCAAACTAAACGAATCACCCCAAAAACTTTTTGAGTGTCTGGAAATTCGCACCGAGCTGAACCTGTCGGTCTTTCAGTTGTTTCAATACGCCCGCTTAAACCGTGATA
>JADFLZ010000435.1 GCA_022564135.1 Candidatus Zixiibacteriota bacterium | reverse complement strand
ACCATTCAACGGTATAGAAAGCACTCTGATTACAAAGACCACTGGGCAGTCACTGAACATATTTATAGCATCATCAGCAATCAGAAGTTTGTAGGCGCAACGATTGGGCTATTCCAACACAATATTATAGCCAGAGACTTAGGATTGATTGACAAATCAGAGACAGAACTCAAGATCAAAGAGTATGACTATGAAGCATTGGACCCTGCAGACCTTGATGATCTAATGGAGAAGCGTTACGAAGACTACCAGAGGAGTAAGGAGGAGTGAGTAAAGAGAAGACAGTAGCTTGGGAAAAACATTGGCCGTACCCGCGATGCAGGCGTCTGAACCCTGATAGTATAAAGCCTGGAACAAGCCAGCCGTGCCGGCGGTGACCGAAAACTCTGGACATACCTTGCGGACTTCGCGAATTACCTCGACAAGGTACATGTAGTCACCGGTGCTGTCCTTGAGGCCACTCACGCCTGAATTGGCCATTCGTTTCAATAGGTCTACGCTAGCTCGGTAGCCGGTGGTCTTCGGATTGTTGTAGATCCAGACCGGTACCTTGACGGCCTTAACAATCGTCTCAAAGTGTTTGAGAAAATCATCTTCCTTGTAGGCAAACCCGCCGTAATAGAATGGAGACACGACCGCCACAATGGTCGCTCCCGCTGCCTCAGCATGTTTTGCAAGATCCACTGAGTTGTGTGTTGCGGGGGATCCTACATGGATTGCAACAGGAACACGCCCATCGACTCTCGACAAAATCGCTTCCGCGATTTGCTTGCGCTCTGCAGTATCCATCAAGGCAAAACCGCCATACGAACCGAGGGCAAACAGCCCGTTGACTCCGCCTTCGATGACAAACTCCAAGAGATGGCCGGACAATTCCCTGAAACCGATCTCTATGATTTTTATATCAGAGAACTGATTCGCTCCCGCCCGCATATCCGCTCCGAAGAAGTCGAAGAATTACTGGCCCAGTCGGCCATGGTGGCCCGCGGAGCCGAAAACGTTTTTACCATGCTCGATGACGCCGATATGACCTATCCCGAGGTAAAAGACGAGGACGGCAACACTGTCAAACTTACCAAACAGCGCTACGCCAAAATTCTGGAATCAACCAATGGTGAAGTTCGCAAAAACGCGCATGCTGCTTTTTATTCCTCCTACCAAAATCATCTAAACACTTTGAGCGCCTCGCTTGCATCGACTGTCAACAATGATATTTTTTACACCAAAGCCCGTGGTTTTAAAAGCTGCCTGCACAATTCGCTCGATGGTGATAATATCCCGGCCGAAGTTTACCATTCGCTGATAAGCACTACCGAAAAACATATCGAAGGCTTGCACAAATATGTAGCGCTTCGCAAAAAAATACTTAAACTTGAAAAAATCCACAGCTACGATATGTTCTGCCCTTTGTTTCCCGAACGCGACTACCAAGTAAACTACGACCAGGCGGTTGAGGCAGTTATCGAATCCACGACGTCATTAGGGGCCGACTACACCGCCGCCCTAAAAAATGCTTTCGACAGTCGCTGGGTGGATGTCTATGAAACCGAGGGTAAAGGCAGCGGCGCTTACAACTGGGGCAATTACAAAGTCCATCCCTTTATACTGATGAACTACAACGGCACCATCGATAATATGTTTACCTTAGCGCACGAGATGGGACACGCCATGCACAGTCATCTGTCCTGCGGCAAACAGTCTTATCAAAAGGCCGGCTATTCAATTTTTGTGGCAGAAGTCGCCTCAACACTTAACGAAGGCTTGCTGCTGGAGCATTTGCTTAAAAAAGCAACCGACGACCTCGATAAACTGTTTATCTTAAACCGTCAGATGGATAACACCGTCGGCACTTTTTTTAATCAGGTCATGTACGCTAATTTTGAGTTGACCATTCACGAAACAGTCGAAAAAGGCGGCGCGCTTTCACCCGATATGATGACCGGCCTCTGGCGCAAACTGACCGAAAAATATTACGGCCCGCATCTGACCATCGATGATTACTCGATTATCAAATGGTGCCGCATTCCCCATTTTTATATGATGTATTACGTCTTCCAGTACGCTACTTCGTACGCCGCCTCGCAGGCGATTATGTCAAAATTTATAGCAGGCGACACGACCATCGTTGGCAAATATATCGAAATGCTTTCAGCCGGCGGCTCGGACTACCCGATAAACTTGCTGAAAAACTGCGGCGTAGATATGACCAAACCAGAATCAGTCGAAGCCACAGTCAAAATGTTCGCCGAGCAGGTGGATGAAATGGAACGCCTGGCCGAGGGGCTGGGGAAATAGGAGAAGATAGTTTATGGATTATAGCGGTGCAGGTGCTGCTGCTGTAGGCGCAGCGGCGGCACATCAGGCAAAAATTAATGCGACCAAAGCCTCGGGCGCGATTGTCAAAATGGCTCCGGATGAATTTATGAAGATTATCAACAAGAGCGAAGAGCCGCTGGTTGTATTTGCCAAAGGGGGATTTCTAAATAGAAAGTTTCGGTATCTGACCAGCTACCGTGGCCTGTTTTTCTTCACTTCAGCATCGGAGCCGTTGGCGCTTCCCGGCAAAACCGAAA
>JADFLZ010000434.1 GCA_022564135.1 Candidatus Zixiibacteriota bacterium | reverse complement strand
GCCTCCTCATAATCCCCTTTTAGTAAAAAGGCTTTGGCTATGAGTAGACGGGATAGACCAATTTCTGCTTTTTCTCCCAGCGCCAGGGCTAATTCCAAAGACTTTTGCCCGTATTTCATGGCGTCATCAGCATTGTCTAAAGAAAGTTCGGCCTCTGCCAGTCTGCGGCCTGACTGCGAAACCAGCGCTGAGTCCGGAGCCAGCATGGTTCCTTTTTGATAGGCTTCACTTAAGACAGCTTTGGCCTTAAAATAGTCCCCTTTTTCCAAAAGCAATTCACCATAATATTCCAGGTAATAAATTTTTTCCCGTTTTAAGCCAAGCGCTGCTATTTTTTCTAAGGCTTTGTCAAATTTCCGTCGGGCTTCATTAAAATCTCTCCGGCGAAGCTGTAAATATCCGAGATCAAGCAGGTTATTTACCTGCGAAACTTCGTGATTATTTTTTTCAAAGTACTTTAATGTCTCACTAAGTTTCTTTCCAGCCTCATCCCAGTTGCCTAATCTGAGCTGGATTCGTCCTAAGTTACCTGTCATCTGGGCACGTTTGCGAGGATTGTCTCCAATTAGCTCAAGAGCCTGCTCAAGGTGTTCTAAAACAGCTTTATAATTAGTACGAATATAACAGACACGGGCTAATTCATTTAAGGCATCGCTCTGCCCAACCCTGTCAGCGCCTCTGCGATATGCAGCCAAGGCATCCCTGGCCCTTATTTCGGCATTCTTGAGATCACCTATTGCAGAATAAGATTGTGAGACCACCAGTTGTGCGCGGCCATAACAACTATTTAAAGGAAAACCGGCCAGAAGCTTGACTGCTTTCAAACCGATTTCTAAAGCGTCTTTGTAATTGCCTTCAAAGTAACTTGCGGCGGCTTTTAATGACTGCCAGAACCCAAGCTCATAGGCCTTTTCTTTGAACTCTTTTTCTTTAAGGCCGCTCAACTCTTTTACTGCCCGAACATACTGGCGCTGCCGAAACAGCTCCTGCACGGCAAGAAGACGGCTATCTAAAATAATTTTAGGCGAGGAGACCTTCATTATTTCTTTTCCCATTAAAGAGGACCAGACCCTCCCGGATCACCTCTTATTGTAAAGGTCAGTTTTCCTTATCGTTTTCGTTCAATAAGCAGTCTTTACCTGTGCCTTGGGGGAAGTCCACTCATAGTAGCGATCCACAATAAAAGCAGACAACCTCGACATTAATCCGGAGAACCAATTCTGCGTGCCACCGCCGCCGTCTGGGTTCCCTGCTACCGTCCCTGTCGGGGAATCAGCAACTTCGCCAGCGTCATTCTTAGCTGAATCTTGTGGTACACCCGTAGAGCCGCCATCTTTGTCGTCAGCGTCCCAGGGGTTTTCACCGGATAATGCGGGCACGGATAAAAAGCTGGCGAACAGCAACAACAAAGTCATCGCTGTCAATATGAGCTTGGATCTTCTCATTAAAATGCCTCCAATCCGAACCTTGAAATATAGATCGTTTTTCTAATAAAAAGCAGAAGTGGCAAGATTAACGTACTAAGCGCATTTTCTGCTACTTCCATGTTAGCAAAAAACCCAAATTATGTCAAGCTAAATGACGCTATTGGGGGGTTGCCGCAGATTCTGCGCCAACTCCTCAAAAATCACCCGACAGATTACTCTGCCAGCTTCTGTAACAACAGCAACGTCAAGATAGTTCTCTTAATTTTAAGAAAATTGCTGATTTGAATTTACGAGTTCGCGAATGGCACTTGAGGTCATCTCGAAGGTGATGCCTTTCATGCACTTCATATAATTTGAGCCTTTTTGAGGACACTTATTTTTCATGCAGGAAATACAACCAAGCTGATTTAAGTAAAGCATCTGTTTTCTGGCCGCCAGCGGAGATGTTTCTTTAGGGTCATCGGCACCGGACAAGACCACTACCGCTGTGCCAACTGCTGCAGCCAGATGCGCCGCGCCAGAGTCGTTACCTATAAAGACAGCCGCATTCGAGAGAACAGCGGCCAGCTCTCTGATGCCTGTCTTGCCTGCCAGATTTATTACTTTGGCCTGACCAGCTGATTCTGAAATGCTGTTGCCTTCGGGCGCATCTTCTTTTTGACCGGTCAATAGTACCGTCAGATTAAGCTCGGCAACAAGCCATTTAGCCAGTCTGGTATAATTCTCTACTCCCCAGCGGCGCGACTCGGCCACCGCCCGAAAAGCGATAACGGCATAACCGGCTGAACTATTAACTCCAAAACCTTCCAGCAGCTGCACTCCCTTTGAAATATCAGCATCACTCAAAAAGAGCTTGGGCTTGGAATAACTATATTCCTTGTTGTATGAACGTCTGAGAAGATTGAGATAAGTTTCGCTACGATGAGTGCTATTAATCGGCTCCGGCAGAGGCAAAGCTTTGGTCAAAAGAAGCCGCCTGCCATCTGCAATATAGCCTATTCTTTCAGAGACACCGGCCAGTTTAAATGACGAGGCCGAACTAAACGACGGCGGCAGAATAAAGCCGGTATCGTATTTGCCTTTTTTGATGATATCAGTAAGTTTAAAAACTCCGGCCAGACCATGTGCGTATCTGTCTGGAAAAGTTAATATT
>JADFLZ010000433.1 GCA_022564135.1 Candidatus Zixiibacteriota bacterium | reverse complement strand
CATGGTCCTGAGCGCAGCCGGAGGGTTGGATTAGTGATTGCAACTAAACTCTCACCTAAATCGAGAAAGAACCTGCATTTCCTTTCTAACAATTTTCTAACAACCTACTTCAAGTAAGTTGCTTCTACTTAACAATTGACAGGGCAACAAATTTAGTATAAATTTTTGTATAGTTTTATGCTAATTGATGGTACAAATTTTTGAAAACACCGATTTCTGAAATAATTAACTGGACCACGGGTGCCCCACTGCTTGCGGTGGGATTAGTGATTACAACTAAGCTCTCACTTAACTTGAATAAGATTCTTCCTCTTTTCTCTAACGATTTTCTAACAATCTACTTCGAGTAAGTTGCTTCTACTTGGCTCTACTTGTTCCTGCTTAATCTACTTAACAATTGACAGGGCAACAAATTTAGTATAAATTTTTGTATAATTTGATGTTTAATGATGGTACAAATTTTTGAAAACACCGATATCTGACATAATAAACTGGACCAGAGACGCTCGAGAGCGGACAATCGCAATCGTCTCTGACATTCCCGATGAAAAAATGCTCGATAAGCAAATTGATATTATCAATCCCTGGCTATGGGAGATCGGCCACGCCGCCTGGTTTCAGGAACGCTGGGTTTTGCGTCACTGTCTGGGCAAAGAGCCAATTCGCGCTGACGCCGACTCGCTTTATGATTCCTCAGCAGTCCCGCACGACACCCGCTGGAACTTACCGCTGCCATCGCGCGATGAGACCATCAAGTATATGCGAAACGTCTGCGAAGCTGTCTGCGAGCAACTGGAAAGTAACCCCACTAACGATGACCTGATATATTTCGCTCTGCTCTCGATATTTCACGAGGACATGCACGCCGAGGCTTTTACCTACACCCGCCAGACGCTTGAATACCCGCCTCTCAAATTTTCTGCAAACAGCACAGGTTCGCTTTCAAATAAATCGACTAACTCCGACCAGTCTCAAAAATCCGCTCGCGGTTTCGTGGAACTTGCCGGCGGTTCTTTTATGCTTGGCGCGAGTAAAGAAGCGCTGTTTGCTTTCGACAATGAAAAGTGGGAGCATGCCGTGGACATAAAGCCATTCTCCATTTCGCGCACAGCCGTAACACAAAAAGAGTTTTCCGAATTCGTCGACGATAACGGCTATAAGAGAAGCAATCTCTGGAGTGATAAGGGAAAATTGTGGCTGGCACAATCAGGAGCAGAGCAGCCGCTTTACTGGAAACGTGACGACAGCGGAAAGTGGCTGCGTCGTTTTTTTGACAGCTGGGTTGACTTAGAACCGGAAATAGCCATGATACATGTCAATTATTTTGAGGCCGAAGCTTACTGTCATTGGAAAGGTGTACGACTGCCGACCGAGGCGGAATGGGAATTCGCGGCCTCAGCCAACCACGACTCAAACTCGAAGCGTTTGTATCCCTGGGGAAACGAAGCGCCAGCACCAGCGCAGGCGAACATGAATTGGGAAAACAGGGGCTGCATCAGCGTCGATGAATTATCCGATGGCGATTCAGAGTCAGGCTGCCGGCAAATGATCGGCAACGTCTGGGAATGGACAGAAAGCGATTTTCTGCCTTTTCCCGGATTCGTACTCGACCCCTATAAAGAATATTCCGAACCCTGGTTTGAAACGCGCAAGGTTCTTCGCGGAGGCAGCTGGGCCACCAGGTCACGGCTGATAAGAAACACCTGGCGCAATTTTTACGAACCCCATCGCCGCGACGTCTGGTCCGGCTTTCGTGTCTGTCTTGTCGCCGAATGAAAATATGTTTAGTAACACCAGCGGCGAATTCATCACTTACCGGTAACAGTATCACGGCCGCGCGCTGGGCGCGTATCTTGAGGCAGCTCGGCCATGATGTAAAAGTCTTGCAGGATTATTCAGGCGGCAGGTTTGATCTGCTGCTGGCTCTGCACGCCTTAAAAAGCTGGCAGTCGATTAAAAACTTTGACACGAAAAACTCAGGCTGCCCGATTATTTTAGCTTTGACTGGCACCGACGTTTACGACAAAATTCACGTTTCTGCAAACGCGCGGGAGTCGCTCGAAACAGCCAGTCGGCTGATTACTTTACAGCCCCAGGCGCTCAAGCAACTATCTCCGAAACTTCGCCAGAAAACCGTGGTTATCTATCAGTCTATTGCGGAAAGTAAGAAAACCGTCAAACGTTTAAAAAGCTGTTTTGAGATTTGCGTCATTGCCAACTTGCGCAGCGTCAAGGACCCGCTGCGTACAGCCTACGCCGCCCGTCTGCTGCCGGAGACATCCAAAATAAAGATTTCTCACATCGGGGCAGGGCTGGATAGTTCATTTGCAAACCGCGCAAAAAAAGAACAGAGCGAAAATCATCGCTACCGCTGGTTAGGAGAATTGCCGCGCTGGAAAACACAAAACATCTTGAGGCGAAGCAAACTTTTGGTGCTGACTTCGAAAATGGAAGGCGGCGCCAACGTCGTCTCAGAAGCGATTGTATCGAACGTGCCGGTTATCTCAACGCATATATCGGGTTCTATCGGCATGCTCGGTGACGAGTATCCCGGATACTTTCCTTTTGGGGACGCCAAATC
>JADFLZ010000432.1 GCA_022564135.1 Candidatus Zixiibacteriota bacterium | reverse complement strand
GAGTAGAAGTGCTAAGAGTTGGAGTGGTGGCATCGGCATCCGTGGCCGATACTCCAAAGTTCAGATTTACATTTTCATCAACTGACTGAGCACCTATCGGAGCCAAAACCGGTGGCTGATTTACATTATTGACTGTAATAGTGACTACTTCAGAATCTACTGCTGTGCTGTCGTCTGTAGCATAAAATGTTACGTTGTAACTTCCTGATTGCAAGAAATCTGGTGTCCAGTCAAAACTTCCGGTGCCATTGCCGTTGTCTATAAAGACTGCACCGGTAGGTAAAGTCGAGGTTGTTAAAGTCGGAGTACTCTCAATATCTGTCGCAGAAACGCCGAACGAAAGCTGAACATTTTCGGTAGTTGACTGAGCGCCTATTGCTGTAAGTATAGGCAGCTGATTGCCACCGTCAGTAACTGTTATGGTGACTACTTCAGAGTCTACTGCAGTGCTGTCGTCTGTAGCATAAAACGTTACATTGTAACTTCCTGATTGTAAATAGTCTGGTGTCCAATCGAAAGATCCGGTGCCATTGCCGTTATCTATAAAGACTGCACCAGTTGGCAGAGTAGATGTTGTTAAAGTCGGCGTGCTTTCTATATCTGTTGCAGAGACGCCAAAACTTAGCTGAACATTTTCAGTAGTAGACTGAGCGCCGATAGTTGATAGGACAGGCAACTGGTTGCCAGCATCATTGACTGTAATTGTAACAGTTTCACTATCAACAGCTGATGAATCATCTGTGGCGTAAAACGTTACATTGTAACTTCCTGATTGTAAATAGTCTGGTGTCCAGTCAAAGGAACCAGTGCCGTTGCCGTTATCAGTAAAGACTGCACCAGTTGGCAGAGTAGATGTAGTCAGAACAGGCGTGCTTTCTATATCTGTAGCCGATACACCAAACGAAAGCAGGACATTTTCAGTAGTAGACTGAGCGCCGATTGTTGTTAGTAGAGGCAGCTGGTTGCCAGCATCGTTAACTGTAATCGTGACAACTTCAGAGTCTACTGCAGTGCTGTCGTCGGTAGCATAGAAAGTTATGTTATATGAGCCTGACTGTAAGAAATCCGGTGTCCAATCGAAAGATCCGGTACCATTGCCGTTGTCTATAAAGACTGCACCTGTCGGTAAAGTCGAGGTTGTTAAAGTCGGAGTACTCTCAATATCCGAAGCTGAAACTCCGAACGAAAGCAAAACATTCTCTGTCGTAGACTGGGCTCCGATTGCAGAGAGTATGGGCGGCTGGTTGCCACCACCTTCATTCACTGTAATGGTTACTACTTCGCTATCAACTGTTGCTGAATCATCGGTTGCATAAAATGTAACATTATACGTCCCTGATTGAGTCAGATCCGGTGTCCAGTCAAAGCCGCCATTACCATTGCCGCTATCTACAAATGTTGCTCCAGTTGGAAGAACCGAAGTTGTTAAGGTCGGAGTACTCTCTATATCTGTTGCAGAGACACCAAAACTTAGTAGGACATTCTCAGTTGTTGACTGAGCCCCAATAGTTGTTAGAACCGGCAGCTGGTTGCCAGCGTCAGTTACTGTAATAGTGACGATTTCTGAATCTACTGCTGATAAATCATCAGTTGCATAGAACGTTACATTGTAGCTTCCTGATTGTAAGAAGTCAGGTGTCCAGTCAAAAGAACCAGTTCCATTACCATTGTCTGTAAAGACCGCACCGGTTGGTAGAGTCGAGGTTGTTAAAACCGGGGTGCTCTCAATATCTGTTGCAGAGACACCAAAACTTAGCAGGATATTTTCAGTAGTAGATTGTGCGCCTATTGCTGCCAGAACCGGTAACTGATTACCGGCTTCAATAACTGTAATGGTAACGACTTCAGAATCGACAGCCGAGGAGTCATCGGTGGCATAGAAAGTGACATTATATGTCCCGGACTGCAATAAGTTTGGTGTCCAGTCAAAACTGCCGGTTCCGTTGCCGTTGTCTATAAAGACTGCTCCTGTAGGTAAGCTTGAAGTTGTTAAAGTCGGTACGCTCTCCGCATCAGTTCCGGAAACCGCAAAATTTAACTGAATTCCCTCTGTTGTTGATTGAGGTCCTATTGCCGCTAATATCGGCAGCTGGTTACCGGCATCGTTAACTGTAATCGTGACTACTTCACTATCAGCAAGACTGCCATCGGAAGTTATAAACGTTACATTGTAAATGCCGGACTCAGTAAATCCTGGCGTCCAGCTAAATGAACCGGTGTCATTGCCGTTATCAATATAACTTGCTCCGGCTGGAAGATTTATGGCCGTTAGAGTTGTAATTGTGCCATCAAAGTCGCTGGCCGATACATTAAAGCTCAAAAGCTGACTTTCTGTCACAGACTTGGCACCTATCGGATCAAGCACCGGTGCCTGGTTAACGTTATTGACCGTTATGGCAACTACTTCAGAATCGGTCGCAATACCGTCAGTCGCATAAAAGGTTACACTATAGACACCCGATTGGATGAAAGTCGGGGTCCAGTCAAAAGTACCGGTGCCATTTAAGTTATCTACGAAAGTCGCCCCGGTCGGAAGCGCAGAAGATGTCATGGTCGGGGTAGTACCGTCAGCGTCAGTGGCCGAGGTTCCAAATGTCAGTA
>JADFLZ010000431.1 GCA_022564135.1 Candidatus Zixiibacteriota bacterium | reverse complement strand
CTATTCTTGAACAAATAGCTAAAGATTACAGTATTGATAGCCTTACTAGGCAAATACAGTTGACTACTCTTAAAAAAAGGGACTACACGGGAGCCGGTTTCTTTGTAGATTTTAATATCCCCAAGACACTCCCAAAAATAGAACCAAATGAATTAGGAGATGAAAAAGTAATTCATGGGCCGTTCATTAATTCAAAAGGAGTTGATATTGGAGGCGGGTGTCTTATATTTCTTCAAGACGGGTATATTGATTGCCTTGAAATGTATGCATACGGCGACAGATTCAATGAACATATTTCAGAATTTGAACTATCCGGGAGCCATAAACGACCAACTTGGATAAAACGATTCTGGGGCCGGCTAGTTTACTCCTACAGAGTCATCACTGGGAAATGGCCAACTTAGTTACTAACTTAGTTTAGCCAACGCAGATTCTATTTTCTTGAGCTGCTTGCCAATCTTATCAACTTTTGCTTCAAGTCTCTTAAAATCGCTCTGCTTGGATAGTTTCATGTCCTGAACAAAAGCAGAAACATCTTTCTGAACTTTTGCTGCCTCTGTTGAAACTCTCTTTCTGAAATCAGCCGTAGATTTGTCGGCCTTTTTAAGCAGTTCCATCACAGCTTTTTTGCGTTCAGAACTATCAAGTTCTCCTTTTTTGATGAGCTCATCGATAATCTTGGTAGCTTTCTCTTTGGTCACTTGCAGAGCGCCCAAAGAGGCCAGGATAGTGTTTTTCAGTATCGACATCGGAATTTCTCCTCCGGTTAGTATTATTGCCTTAAATAATTCTTGTGAACCTTTATGGTCGTTCCAGTGGGTAGCTTCAAAGAGCATCAGCCTGCCCAGTACTGGAACGGTTATATCTTTGCCGGTTCGCGAATCAATTACTTTTAATTCTACACCCTCTTTTAACATTTTAGAAAGGTCTGACTGAGTAATAGTCCGGCTGCTTTCGGTATCATAGAGCCGCCGGTTCGAATATCTCTTAATTATTCTCATCTCAGACAATATAGTGCACCGCACTACAAATTGCAACAAAAAAAAGGCCGGCGGTCTCTCTCCCTTAGCTGATTGACATCAGTACAATATTGACAATTTCCAGAAGCCGTTCACAGGAAAAAGGCTTTTTGATATACATGTCACCGCCGGACTGAAATGATCTGCCACCGTCATCTTCGCGGTCTTTTCCGGTCAGGAAGATTATCGGGGTTTCGGCGAAATCAGGGTCCTGTTTAAGTTCCTTGCAGACTGCATAACCGTCACTGCCGGGCATCATAATATCCAGCAGGACAACATCGGGTTTGAACTCTTTGGCCTTGCTGACTGCCTTGAGCGGTGAATTTTCTACTGCAACCTGGTAACCTGCTTCGGTCAGAAAAGTCTCTACAATTTCAGTGATTTCCGGTTCATCATCAATAATCAGAATCTTGGCTGAAGCGGTTTTGATTTTATAAGACATCTATAACCTTTTGTAACTGTTTAGAGCCCTGCCCAAATACTCACTGGCTTAAGCTTATTATCGGTAGATTCAGCTGAAAAGATTAGCAGCCAAACAGGCTATCACGTTCTCTCATCGGCTCTTTTTAATTGCGGCTTTTTGGGGCAGTCCATATTCTAATATTTATGGGTCTAAATGATAAAATACGCTACGTGGTCAGAAACCGCAAAGCCCGCCATGATTATGCAATCGAAGACACCATCGAAGCTGGTATAGAGCTTCGGGGCTGTGAGGTCAAATCCTTAAGAGAAGGAAAAGTGAACATTTCTGATGCTTATGCGGTGATAGAAAATACTCAGCTATTCTTAAAAAAACTGCATATTTCACCTTATAAGATGGCTCAGGAAGAAATTGACCCGCTGAGAACAAGAAGGCTGCTTTTGCATAAGAAAGAGATTAGAAAGCTTACAGCCGAAATCGATCAGAAAGGCAAAACGCTTATTCCCCTCTCGATTTACTTCAAGGGAAATATCGCAAAAATCGAACTCGCCCTGGCGGTCGGACGTAGAAAGTATGACAAAAGGGAGGCGATAGCCAAACAGGAGTCCGATCGACGTATTCGCCGGGCAATAAGGAAAGATATTTAACAGAGGTTTGATGAAAATATATATGAGAAAATTGATATTTCTGCTGCTCCTAGTTTCTTTATGCGCAACTCCGGTACTGGCCGGCAAAATTAGCGTAGCCATATCCGGAGATGACGAGGAAATTCAATCCTATAAAAAGAACAGGGTTACCTACATTTCCTTTTCAGAACTTGTAGAAATTCTTGGCGGTCAAATCGACTGGGACGAAGTCGGCCATATGGTTTCATACAAAATCGACACTTCGGTTTTCAAATTTTTGCTGGAGTCCGCATATTTCAAGCTGGGAGATTCGATTTTTAATATGACTTATCCGGCTGAGCTAAAAGAGGGACAGCTCTACTTGCCGGTCAAAACTTTCGCTCCTTTTTTGGACCGGGTTATTTCTGATAAAGTCACCTGGGACCAGAACAAAAAGCTGATAAGAATTTCATCGGATTACTTTAATGTCTCCGACCTGACCGTTGTCAAGAAAGCAAACGGCCTTTTGATTGAAGTTTTCCTGACAGCATCATTG
>JADFLZ010000430.1 GCA_022564135.1 Candidatus Zixiibacteriota bacterium | reverse complement strand
TATCTGGCTGTCGCAACCGGGACATCTGGAGCGGTCGGAGATAAAAGGAATTTTCCGGGGAAGCCGGTAAATCAGAACGTTTAAGAACGACCCGATTGTCAGACCCAGCACAGCTATTAAGATTTGAATAACATCGGGCATAATAACAGTTATATCGGCAATTGTTCTGTCAGCTCAACTCCCCCAGCCAGTACATGACCAGAGCGCAGGCGACCGGAGAGGCGTTCTCTGTTCTAAGTATTCTTTCTCCCAGGGATATCGGCGAGAACTCTTTTTTAAGGGCGGCCTCTACTTCGAAATCAGTAAATCCAGACTCCGGACCTATCAGAATTGTTACATTTTTACAATTTTTCAGAAGTTTCTCCGGGTCAGATTTTCTTTGCTGCTTGACCGGATGAAAAATAATTTTACAGGAATCTTCATCTTTTGATTCTGAATTTAAAAAATCGCTGAATTTCATAACAGCTGAAATAACAGGACAAAATGAACGTCGGCTCTGCTTCATGGCCCCGAGCGCCACTCTCTTTAGTCTTTTGAGCTTGTTGTCAAATTTTGCTGCTGCTTTCATTTTTATCTTAGACTTTTCAGTAACCAGCGGCACAAATTTCTTAATTCCCAGTTCGGTGCACTTTTGAACAACTTCGTCAAATTTGAAACTCTCAGACAATCCTGCCGCCAGAGTTACCCTGGCAAACGGTTCACCAAATCCTCGTATCTCATTTTGAATCTCAACAATCGTGGCTGTGCGGCTGCTCAGACTTCCGATTGTACCGCGATAAGCTTTACCGAATCCGTCGACCACTATCACCTGAGAATTCTTTTTTATTCTGAGAACTGTCCGGGCGTGATGGGCTTCAGTGGCGGGAAGTATTATATTTTCGCCCTGGACAGCGCTGGCTGGCGCAAAAAAAACAGGTGTTTCCATAGATCACTTTCTGATACAGTAAGTCAGCCACATTTTGCCTTGAATAAAATCAACAGTCTCTAATTTTGCCTGCTTTAAAGCTGTTTCGATTTCTTCAAGTTCGTTTACAAATATTCCCGATAGAATTAAATATCCGTTATCAACGGTATGCTCTATCAAAGGCTTTAGGAACTGTAAAATCGGTTTTGTGGCGATATTGGCACAAATCATAGCAAACTTTTCTTCCTGATTAATTGCTCCTATAGAACCAGCTATAATATCATGCCTGACAGTTACAGAATTCAACTCAAAATTTTCGAAGCAGCAATCTATGGCACCCTGATCAATATCAATCGCTTTGATATAAGCAGCACCTAATTTATCAGCAAGAATGCTCAAAATCCCGGAGCCGCAGCCAAAATCCAGAAATCTCTGACCACTGACAAAATATTTTTGCATAAGTTTAAGACAGTTGGCAGTGGATTCGTCATGGCCGGTACCGAAAGCCATCTTCGGTTCTACAACAATTTCGTACTTGTACCGAGTCTCGCTCTCTGCCCAGGGAGGACGAATCAAAAGCTCCGGGCTTATCTCTACCGGCTTGACCGATTTGCGGTAGTCTTCTTCCCAGTCAACAGACTTAACTGTCATCTCATGAATCTCAGGTATTGATATACTATTTATCTCTGCAATCTGAGTAAGATATAGGCGCAGGGCGTTTAGCTGATTTTCATCCGCCGGCTCTTTCATGCAAAACTTCAGACCGGTTATCTCTGAGTTTTCTGTTTCTTCGAAGATAATGCTGGAAGTTATGTTTTCAGCTATGTAATTGCAAATCGGGTCGGTTAAAGTTTCTGGAATGTAGATAAGAATTTCGAGATAGCTGCCGGTATCAGAATCGTCTTTGCTCATACACCGAGTGACTGGCGGAGTTTTGCAAAGAACGATTTGTTGCCTTTGGGGGGAATCATGTTGGCCTGTTCAGATAATTTATTGAGCAGCTCTTTTTCGTCGGAGCTAAGCCTGGTTGGCACCCAAACGACTAAGTGCACCAGTTGATCACCGCAACCGTGCCGGTTTAAGTGAGGTATGCCTTTGCCTTTGAGCTTTAATACTTTGCCCGGCTGCGTTCCCGATGGAATTTTCAGCTGATGTTCCCCGTCTATCGTACGCACGCTGACCGTGCCGCCCAAGGCTGCTGTTGTAAATGATATCGAAAGTTCACAAACGATATGGTCGCCGTTGCGAATAAAATAATCATGCTCTTTTTCCTTAAATACAGCCAGCAGATCGCCCGGTTCTCCGCCGTGCGCGGCCATATTGCCCATGCCGTCAATTGTCATATAGTTGCCGCTGGAGACTCCGGCCGGAATGTTCACTTTGACATTACTTTCACCACGGACGCGTCCCTCACCGCGACAGCTTCTGCAGGGGTCAGAAATAATTTCGCCCGTACCGCGGCAGACATCGCAGGTAGCAATCTGCTGAACTGTACCCAGAAAAGTTTTGGAAATTCTTCTGACCTGTCCGGCCCCGCGGCATTGGCCGCAGGTCTTTTTTGACGAACCGGCCGCCACTCCCGAACCGGAGCAGTCACCGCATTTCACCAGTCGCTTAACTTTGATTGACTTTTCAACGCCGTTGGTAATTTCTTCAAGTGTCAGCTTGAGCGTGACCCGCAGGTCTTCACCGCGATTGCCGCGACGGC
>JADFLZ010000429.1 GCA_022564135.1 Candidatus Zixiibacteriota bacterium | reverse complement strand
GCGAAAGTAACAGAGCTTTGTTTGAAGATAAAGATGGCTACGGATATATCCTTAGTGCCGGCGACAAAGTACAAAAAGGCTATGTCCTTAGAGTAGATATGGAAAAAGTATATTTCCAGATATTTGAGTATGGTTGGAGCCGTACCGTAGCACTGAATATGGATTCTTATTAGGTAAGGAAGGGATAGACTAATGTTTAGCAAAAAATATAACAAACTGATTATAATTTCAGTATTGCTGGCTTTTTCGATGGGACTGCTGGTGGTTGTTTCAGCTCAGGAAGAGGCTTCTGAGAAAGCTCAGGTCACAGCCCAGAAGGAGCCAATCAAAAATCTGCAGTTTCAGTCTGCTGATATCCGCTCGGTACTCAGGTTCTTAGCTGATTACGGAGACGTTAACGTAGTCGTTGCTCCTGATGTAAAAGGCGCCGTGACAATTAAGCTGACCAATGTTCTCTGGCGTGACGCCTTAGACATCATCGGACGTACTTATAGTCTGGCTATTGTTGATGAAAAAAGCGGCTATATAAGAGTGTTAACGGAAGCAAACTATCGCAAAGAGACATCAGAGCGGGAAAAGCACAAGAAAGAACAGCGCGAACTGGTAGAACTGGAAACTAAAATCATCAAAATTGCTAACTCTACCTCTGATGATATTGCCAAGACAGCCAAGTCTCTATTAACTGAGAGAGGCGAAGTAATCAGCGACTCTCGCTCAAATTCAATAATCCTGCGTGAAGTTCCTGCAAACATGAAAAAAGTTATAAGCCTCATTGCAGAACTGGACAAACCTGCCAGACAGATTAGAATATCAACTCAGTTATTGGAAGTATTCACCACTGATCTTAAAGAGCTTGGCATTTCCTGGAACGTAGCGGGGACGTATACGACCCCCACCGGCCGCTCTTATCCGCAAAAAGGTGAAGTGCTTACTGGGCGCAACACCGACGTAGCTGGGCGTTATACCGTGAGCGCCCTTCAAAGTGGCTGGTCTGTGAATGCTATCATAGAGGCGCTGGTAAGCTCCGGTAAAGGAAGAATTATTGCACACCCGGAAATCACCACTCTGGAAAACAAAACTGCCAGGATTCAGGTGGGTCAAAAAATACCGATAAAGCAGTTTGATGCATCAGGAAACGTAGTCATAAAATTTGAAGAAATAGGCACCATTCTGGAAGTTACGCCACACATAACTGCCAAAAATCGGATTCTCATGCATCTCAAACCAGAAAGATCAACTTTCCAGTTTGACCCCAACGGAATTATTATTAATACCAGCAACGCCGAAACCAACGTAATCGTTGATAACGGCCAGACCGCTGTAATAGCTGGTTTGACAACTCAGGACGAAATAGAGTCCGAAGTTGGTATTCCGATCCTAAAAGATATTCCGCTTATAGGTGTGCTTTTCAGATATCGTACGACTAAAACAGAAAGCCGCGACCTGGTAATCTTTGTAACTCCTACCATAATTGAAGAAGAGCTGGCCTTAGGCGACTGAATTTAAGCCGAAATTATCTCTAAAAAGCCCGTTTCTTACTAAGAAACGGGCTTTTTCTGTCTAAACCGATTCGTAAATTTACCGATAAATATCTATAAGCAATTCCTATGACTTAAAAAATTGAATAATTCAAATAATGGGAGAGAACATGTTTAAGTTCTATCAAGGAAAATCGATGGTCAAATCAGTTTTGACTTTGTCTCTGGCCGTAATGTTATTGGCCGGATGCAGTTCCAAAAATGTAGTAGATGACACTCCTGCCGGGAGTACATTATCACTCGTAGTGAGTCCAGCTACTATTGAAACAAATACTACCGCTATTGTTACGGCTACTGTTACTTCGTCTGGTACGCCTCTTGCTAATCGCGTGGTTAACTTCACCGTGTCTCCTTCGACTTCCGGTTACTTTACTCCCACAGCTGACACAACCGATGCCAGCGGTGTAGCTGCGGTTGTATTTAACGCCACCGTATCCGGTTCCGTTAACATTAGCGCAACGGTAGAAAATACTTCTATCAGCAACGTTAGTGCTGCTACTATAACCGACGCTCCGCAGCAGGGCAGCGGCAACATAACTATTTCTGTTACACCAAGTCTGCTGTTGGCCAATGGCGCTGATACTTCGGCTGTTACCATAACAGTCCGTGATGCACTGGGACAGCCAGTTGCGGACGGAATAAATATTTGGATTACCGCCGGTGAAAAGTTTGAAGACAGAGACAGCAATGGCTACTGGACCTCAAACGTAGACTCTCTGATTTTTGATGCCAACGCTAACGGCCAGTGGGACGCTCTCGGTTTGGTTCCGGCCACTGCCGTAACAGGCGGTGGAACTGGTTCTGTTACTGTTAATTATGTTTCAGGCAACGACGCTTTAACAGTATATCTGGTGGCTACCGTTAATGATGCCGGGATTACCGGCAGCGCCGAAGTACAGCTGCAGCTAACGCCGGATGCAACAGTAGCTTCAATTTATTTAGTTTCAGATTCCATGCAATTGTCGGTCAAGACGACCGGAGGTGTTGAATCAGGAATCCTGCGGGCTACTTGTTACGATATCAGCGGAAATCGGGTTCCAGAGGGTATTCCGGTAAGCTTTATAATTGTCGATGG
>JADFLZ010000428.1 GCA_022564135.1 Candidatus Zixiibacteriota bacterium | reverse complement strand
AATTACATGTCCATTACCGCCGATTAATAGCTGTGAGTGTTACAAGTATTGTAAAAGTAAAAAGTTGAAGATTCAACCTATGAAATTGGCAGTAAAACAGTTGATACAAAAAATTTACGTTTCGGCTCTGGTTCTGGCGGCGGTTTCAGCCATTGGGCTAAATTCATTTGCAGCTGTCAGCCGCAGTCAATCAGTTGCTGCTCTGGAGGCAATTTCTGCTGATTACAGCCTCGGCCTGATTTCTTTAGACGATAAAGTTTTGCTTGAAGTAATGGCGATCCGCTCTCCCGATAAGCTCCCTGTAAAATATCAGTTAGACCTTGACCGGCAATTATTTCCTGGCGAACTCCGGGGAGCCACCATGAAACTGGTTGAAATAAAAATAATTTGGAATGAACTAGAATCGGCAACTCAGCAGGCGCTGAGTGCTGCTTTGGCCCGGCCAACAGCCTCTTTCAGCTATGATTCTCCCTCAGGATTTTTCAAATTACATTATGACACCTCTGGAACAAACGCAGTATCAGCTGAGGACACGAATAGCGACGGCATACCCGATTATGTAGAAAGATGCGCCGCCTATTGCGATTCATCTTATGCAAAGCATATTCTGCTGGGATATTTGGCAGCTCCCTCAGACGGTTCCCTGGGCGGTGACAGCAGGTACGACATATATTTTGAGAATAGCGGATTTTATGGTTACGCGGTTCCAGAAGGGGATGGCGGCGAAGCATGGAACGATCGATACAGCTATATAGTTCTGAATAATAATTTTGTTGGTTTTCCGGCGAATAATGATCCGGAGGGGCAAGTCGCCGGAGCGGCCAAAGCGACTGCTGCCCATGAGTATCATCATGCGGTCCAGTTTGCTTACGATATCAGCGAGCCCATCTGGTTTATGGAATTCGATGCAACCTATATGGAAGATATCGTTTTTGATTTAACCGACGACAATTATAATTATTTGCCGATTTTTATGAATTCTCCGGAAATTTCCCTGATGGAAAACTCCAACCATTTCTATTCATGTTTCATCTGGGGGTTGTACCTGGCCCAAAAATTTGATACTTCGCTTATGACCGCTATCTGGGAGGGAGCCAGATTTGACGGGATTTTTAACACCCTCTCAGATACGCTTTTGAGTCGCTATGGCTGGACTCAGGATTCGGCCTTTGCCGACTTCGTGACCTGGAACTACGTTACCGCAGTTCGTAATGATAATCTTCACCATGAAGAAGGGGGAGAATATCCCTTGATTGATATTGGTAACGCTCACTCTTTTTATCCGGTTCCCAACCAGAGCACTCTGAACAATCCTGAAGGATACGGCTCTGAATACGTTCAGTTTTTTCCAAACGGAAATGTTGGCAAGCTGACAATTGAATTCGACGGCAGCAACTCTCGTGACTGGGCCGTCTATATTGTTAAGTCAATTACTGTAAACGATCATGTCATTGAAAAGCTTCAGGTTGATGCTATCAAGCAAACAGCCGGTACAATTGTTTATAACTTTGAAAATTATCATTCGGTAGCTCTGATAGGCATAAACATTTCTGAGTTTTCTCCGGGGACAACATTTAGTTACTCTGCTGCTATTGCTATTCAGCGGGATGTGGCAACATCAATAGTTAATCCTGATACTGTCATTTATTCCGGCGACGATAAACCCTATCTTTTTCAAGTTTTTAATCCGGCAGCCTTTGACGATCTATACCAGATCTCATATTGGGATGATTCAGGCTGGATAGCTGCTGATTCAATTATGCGGGCAATAGGCTTGAATTCTGACACAATCTTTTTAGTAAATGTTCACCCACCTCAAGGCACACCTCTTTCGAATACTTCAAACTTGCATTTTAAGGCTCAGTCAATTAACGACACAACAGTATCGAATGAAGAAACACTTGAAGTAATGACGGTGCTTTACAAAGGGGACTCAAATTTTGATGGCTCTATAACAATACTGGATTTGACATATATCGTAGATTTTGTTTTCAGAGGCGGGGCAGAGCCAATACCGATCAAAGAAGCCGGCGATTTCAATTGCGACTTCTCCACTAATATCCTTGACTTGACCAAAACTGTTGACTACATTTTTCGCGGAGGTTCGCTGCCTCCGTGCAATCCATACTGATAAATATAGAAGTTTTTAGTTGACTGAAACTTGGGTTATTCTTATCAGATAACACAAGTTAACCATTACAATCCAGCGTTGGCGTCTGATGGCATGGAAGCGAATGACGTCGCCTTGGAGGGGGAAAAATGGAAAGTGGATTTGAACCGCGGATACTAATCTGCACGGAATGCAATCAGGAATTTGTTTTTACTGTAGCGGCTCAGGAATATTTCGCAGAACGAGGTTACTCCGAAGATCCCAAGAGGTGCAAAACCTGCCATACCCATTTCAAAAAGGATCAAAGAAAGTCTGCGTTTAAGCGAGGGACCACTAACGACAAGTCCCGTTATCCCGACCAGCCTTAGCTCTGGAGCTGTCGTAAGAATTTAATCGTTTCGATTTTAATCGTAATAGATGTAGCTGCTATTTTAGCAGCATCATTTTCATTGATTTGGTTTCACCGTTTGAAGTTAAACGATAGAAGTAAATTCCACTGGCGACATTGT
>JADFLZ010000047.1 GCA_022564135.1 Candidatus Zixiibacteriota bacterium | reverse complement strand
ATTATTGGAAGGGTCTATCAAGTATGAAGAAGCTCTTATTGGCGAATTTTGGTCTGCTTTTGACAATAATGTTGATCGCCTCCTGCGGCGCTAAAAAAGAAAAAGATTCCGGCTCTGATGCGGCCGCTCCCAAAGACAGTATTATCCTTGAGCTGACGGCGGAGGATTCCACAACCGTATTCGACCTGACTGTAGCCAATGGCCCGGTAGAATACGATAAAACAGCACAGGGGTATTTTGTAGCTTCGATTAATTCCGTCGACCAGTTTGATGGTTATTTCTGGATTTATTCGGTAAACGATACGATGGGTGCTATGGCTTCAAATCTGAAGAAAATTGGCCCGGGGGACGAAGTCGTCTGGTATTTTCGCCAGATTATCCCTTAATTTTACCGCTTTTCGATAAAGACTGATTTTTACTGAATCTTACACTATATTTGCCAGATGCCAGAGAAGACTATAGCCCAAATTGAACGGGGCCAGTTTTTTGTCATCGCCGGCCCCTGTGTAATAGAATCAGAAGAGTTATGTCTGCAAGTTGCCGAAAAGCTGGTCGAAATCAGAGACAAACTCAAAATCCCGCTGGTTTTCAAATCTTCTTACAGTAAAGCTAATCGGCTTTCCGGGAAATCATACTCCGGACCGGGAATAGATGAAGGCTTAAAAATCCTGAGCACAATCCGCGAAAAATTTCAACTTCCTATACTGACCGATATCCACGAGACTACCGAGATTTCTGCAGCCGCCCAAGTTGCCGACATTTTGCAAATTCCGGCTTTTTTGAGCCGGCAGACAGAGCTGGTCCGACAGGCCGCCGCCACCGGCAAATGGATTAATATCAAAAAAGGACAGTTCTTAGCCCCCGAAGACATGCAGCATATCGCCAAAAAAGCAAATTCGAAAAAAGTAATGCTGACCGAGCGCGGTACGACCTTTGGCTATCATAACCTGGTCGTGGATTTTCGCTCACTTCTGATAATGAAAGAAACCGGCCTGCCGGTTGTCTTCGACGCTACCCATTCTCTGCAGCTTCCGGGCGGCAGCGGCAGCACGTCAACCGGACAGCCAAAATTTGCAGAAGCTCTGGCCAAAGCAGCGGCAGCGGTGGGCATTGACGGCTTATTCGTGGAGACGCACCCGAATCCAAAAGATGCCCTTTCGGATGCCGGCGCTATGCTTTCTCTGGATAAAATAGAAGCGCTCTTAGTGGCGGTCATGAAAGTCAGGGAAGCCGTTTCAAGTTAATAATCATGCCAAAACTTTCAGCGACAGAACTAAAAGCAAAACTAAAAGAGATAAAATTGTTAGCTCTTGATGTTGACGGTGTCTTAACCGACGACAGCATCTATTTTGGGCCGGACAACTTTGAACTAAAAAAGTTTAATATCTCCGACGGCCTTTTTATGGTGCTGGCCATGCGGGCCGGACTGGAAATTGCTATTGTCTCAAGGCGCTACTCAAAAGCTACAGAATCGAGAATGAAAGATCTCGGCGTCAAGCATGTCCTGCAGGAGCATAAAGATAAAGTCCAGATGGTCAGGCCGCTATTGCAGAAACTTGACTTGGACTACCATCAGATAGCTTTTGTCGGCAACGAAATAATGGATGTCAGCCTGGTAAAAAAAGCAGGCCTGGGCATAGCCGTAGCAGATTCGGCTGCAGAGCTGATCGACAGCGCTGATTTTGTTACAAGCAGAACCGGAGGTAATGGCGCCGTGCGGGAAGTTCTGGAATATTATTTCGAAGCGGTAGAAAAAGACCCTAAGGAATTTTTGCAATGACCGACTATCTGAAACTGGCCAGAGAAGTTATTTCTATAGAAGCAGAAGCCATAGCGGCGCTGGCTGAGCGGCTCGATCAAAATTTCAGCCGCGCTGTTGAGGCTATCTTAAACTGTCAGGGGCGACTGATAGTTGCCGGTATGGGCAAGTCCGGCCTGATTGGAAAAAAAATCAGTGCTACATTTAATTCAACCGGCATTCCTTCAACGTTTTTACATCCGGCCGATGCCATGCACGGCGACCTGGGACTGATTGCTGCCGATGATGTTATGTTACTAATTTCCAAGTCCGGCCAGATGGGCGAAATAGAATTGCTTTTGGCGACAGCCCGCAGGCTTGAGATAACTATAATAGGACTGTGCGGTACGGTAGACTCTGAATTATATAAACGCGCCGATATTCCGCTGGACTGTTCTGTAGACAAAGAAGCCTGCCCGAATAATCTAGTGCCGACCTCGTCCTCTACGGCGGCTCTGGTCATGGGCGACGCTATCGCAATCGCTATGCTCAAAGCCAGAAATTTTACAGCAGCTGATTTTGCAGCTCTTCACCCCGGCGGATTTTTGGGCAGGAGGCTGGTCAAACTTATCTCTGAAGTTCATCACACCGGCGATGACATGCCGCTGGTTGATAAAAATGCTGCTATGAAAGAAATGATTCTTATGATGACATCCAAACGTTTGGGCTGCGTTGTCATCAAAGATGACAACGGTAAAATAGCAGGCATTTTCACCGATGGCGACTTAAGAAGGCTGGCAGAAGAAAAGCAGGAGCTGTTTAGCTACATAGCCGCAGATGTCATGATAAAAAACCCGAAGTCCATAGCGCAGTCGGCGGTGCTTGATGCTGCCCTGGCAATTATGGAAAAACATTCGATTTCACAGCTTCCGACAGTAGACGAAAATCAAAAACTAATCGGCATAATTCACCTTCATGATATTCTCAAATCGAAACTTGTCTGATTGTCGGCAAATAATTTTTTGATTTATTTGTTATAGCGCTTCAATCGAAAGAGTGAGAAGAGCCTGATGAAACTTGCTCAAGAATTTAGACGAAAATCAGTTTACAGCATTGCTGTTATGTTCGATCGTTTGTTTAATTACCTGCCGCGGCCACTGGCGCTTTTTGCCGGAAGCTGGCTGGGGCTGGTGGCTCATAAAATTGTTACTCGCGACCAGATGAGAATGTTCAGACATCTTTCTATCGCCTACGAAAATTCTCTGAGCGCCAATGAAAAAACAGTAATTGGCAGAACATTTTATATTAGTAGCGGCAGAAACATTGCCGACCTGATGAGATTTTCCTCTTTGCATGCGGATGAAATCCTGAAAGTTGTAGATTGCAGCGGGATCAAATATTTTGAGCGTGCTTATAATAGAGGCAAAGGAGTGCTGGGGATTACCGGGCATTTAGGGAATTTTGAGCTGCTGGCCGCTTATCTGGCTAAGCTGGGTTACAAAGTAGGAGCAATCGGCAGAAAACTGGCCGACTCAAAACTCAATAATCTGCTCCTTGAAAAACGTCAGAAAATGGGTATCGTCAATTTTGACTCTACTGAGCCGCCTCAAAAAATTATCAGCTGGCTGAGAGCCGGGGGGGCGATTGGAGCGGCGATTGATCTGGATTCTACTAAACTCAGGTCTGTTTTCCTGCCGACATTCGGCCGAATCTCCAAAGTTCCTGCGGGACAATCGATTATAGCCGCCAGAACCGGCGCAGCCCTGATTCCTATGGTCTGTATCAGGACTAATCTGGGCAGGTATCAGGTTATTATCAAACCCGAGATTCCGATAACATATACAAGTAATGGGGATTCAGAAGCTGATATCATCCAGACGACCTTAGATTGTCACCATGTCCTCGAAAAACTAATCGACCAATATCGTGAACAATGGATCTGGATGCACAACCGCTGGCATTCGGCGCCTTAGGGTAGTTTAAGGACTTGACATTTTTGGCAAATTGACGACATTTGGCGCCCTGACTTTAACTTAGAAAGATAGAATGAAAAAAAGTTTCTACATATTAGCTCTCTTATCTCTCATGGCAGTTGTTATTTCCGGTTGTTCCAGAGAAGAAAAAGTCTCTTTGGACTCCGACTCTACTGCAAATCAGACTCTTGTCCCTGACTCAGAATTACGGGGAGCCACTATTTATCTCTATGAAAGAGAGGTAGTAACAACAGAAATTATAGCTGAGAGACTTTTGAAATTCGAAGCTCAGGATTCGACTATGGCCTATCAGCTGGAAATCGATTTTTTTGATTCTCTCGGTCAGCTTAAAACAGAATTGGTTGGTGATTCCGGGATTATCCGGGAAAGAAGCAAGCTTCTTTATGTTTACGGCAATGTGGTAGTTACAACCAACGACAGCTCCAAACTAGAAACTGATTATCTTTTCTGGAATTTTAATACAGATAAAATCGAGACCGATGCCTTCGTCAGGATTACTAAAAACGGTGATGTCATCACCGGCTGGGGGATGGAAACGGACCCCGGTTTGACCCGTATTAAAATTCTAAATCGTGTTTCAGGAACAATTCGGGACAACCAGAACAGCTCAGAATAGTTGCCATTCTTGAATTTTCGTCTTACTTTTCAGTAAGCGATTTTATTAATATTATGAATCAGTTTTTTGATTTTTCGTCAAGGCAGTTAAAATTTCTGGCGGTTCTCAGTGGCAGCATACTGATAATGGCTGGTTACCTGTTTGTAGAATCCTTTTCGGTGCCCACTTCGGCTTCACCAGGTTTTAAGGTCTTTATTGGCGAGGCCGAGCGAGAATTAACCGGTATTTTTGTGCTGGACCCCAACACCGCACCGGCTGATTCGCTGGAACTTTTACCGGGTGTGGGCAAAGTTTTGGCTGATAGAATAATTGAATATCGGCAGCACCATAGATTTGAAAAAGAGGTGGACATTACCGAAGTTTCCGGCATTGGCGCCAAAAAATTTGAAAAATTGAAACCCTACCTGAAAATAAATAAATGGACCACCAAAGCGATAGAATACTAGGACTGGATATTGCCGGAGGCCGGCGCAAGGCTGTAGAAGTGGCTGTAACTAAAAGCGGCGCCAGAATCACTTCGATTTCCTCGCATCTAATTGACGAAAGAGTGCGGCCGGAGCCAGAGCCAAACGGCACTAAAAACTACTTTTCAATTGCGGATAATCTGGTGATGGTCAAAGAAGTCAGCATCGCCAACCCGGACTATGATAATATCGAGGGACAAATTAAGTTTGAGCTAAAACATTCCCTGCCGGAAGATCCCGAACAGTTTTGCTATGATACTATAGCAACCAACCAGAAGAACCGCTTCATCTGCCTGCTTACCAGAAAAACCGTACTGTCTGATCTGCTGGCTAAAGAGAAAAATATATCCGGTTTTAAGATGAGAGCGGTGGCCCTGGGTCTTGGATTTTTGAGCTACTGTGATAATCAGCCGGGCGGTCTGATATGCCTGACAGATTTTTCAGACAATAGAGCTTCGCTCTGTTTCATTTTTGATAAAAGGATTGTTGCTCTGGGACATTTTGACTGGCACAGGCTGACCAGCGGCAGCGACAGGGATATATTCCGACTTGCAGCTGAACTGAAAACTTTCCTCAATTTTAAGCTCAATTCTATCAGCAGATATTACCGGGATGCTGAGCTTGAAAGCCTTTATATCTGCGGTCATTCCTTCGCTGACGAAGATATAGAAATACTAGAGCGCAAACTGGCGCTAAAGGTAGCCGAGCCTGTTATAAGACCCTCCTGCCTGTCTGAGTCAGTCTCAGAAACAGGCTTAGCCGCTAAAGATTTTCTGGTAGCGCTGGGATTGACGACCGAATAAACTTGCCTGCTTCGGGCCTCTTTCATATTTTGCCACGACAGATTTTATGATATACAAAAAAGTGCGGACTATATATTGAGCGAAAATAAAAGCAAAAGAATGGCTATTTATCCGGGGACATTTGACCCGGTTACAAACGGGCATATTTCGCTGATGGAGCGGGCCTGCCATTTATTTGACAGCCTGACAATAGCCGTTTCGAAATCTGCCGGAAAATCAGCCATGTTCAGTTTCCAAGAACGCTTAGACATGGTCAAACAGGCCAGCGGCGATAAAAGTATGGCCTGCGAACTGAAAGTAATCGGATTCGAGGGACTCTTAGCTGAACTGGCCCAGCGTGAAAAAGCGGTGGCGATTATCCGCGGACTCAGAGCTGTCTCGGATTTTGAATACGAGTTTCAGATGGCCCTGATGAACCGTAAACTGGCCAGAGATGTAGAAACGGTTTTTCTGATGCCCTCGCTGTCCTGGGTCTATCTTTCTTCGACAATCGTCAAAGATGTCGCTCGCCATGGCGGCGATGTAGAAGACCTGGTTCCCACAAACGTAGTAAAAATGTTTGAGCAGAAAATAAAATAACAATCAGAACCAGAAGAAAAGAACAGATGTCAGACGAAAAACGTATAAATCAAAATCAGAGCGGCGATAAAACCGAAATTCAAAAACCACTTGCGGAATTAGTAAAAATCCGCCGCAACAAAGTACTTAAATTCGAAAAAGAAGGCCTGAACGTCTATCCCTATAAATACGAGCGGACACACAGCGCCGTAGAATTACATGAAAATTTTGACGAACTTGCCGAAGGCGCTACAGAAGTTGCAGTGGCCGGCCGCATTATGCTCAAACGCAAAATGGGGAAGTCGATTTTTGCCGATATTCATGATCAAAGCGGAAAAATTCAGGTTTACTTAAAAACTAACGATGTCGGAGAAGAGAACTTCCAGCGATTTGATATTCTGGATCTGGGAGACATTGTCGGCTGCCGGGGGACTATGTTCACCACCCGCACCGGCGAAAAAACTATCAAAGTCACAAACTTTGAAATTCTCTGTAAGTCACTGCACCCGCTGCCTGATAAACATGCCGGATTATCCGACGTCGAAACCCGTTACCGCAGACGCTATGCTGATTTGATAGTCAGTCCCGAGGTACGCGAAGTTTTCAGAAAACGGACAGAAATTATTCAGACGATTCGCGATTTTTTAAACAGTAAGGGATTTCTCGAAGTAGAAACGCCGATTCTTCAGCCGCTCTACGGCGGCGCTGCCGCTAAACCGTTTAAAACTTATCACGAAAAACTGGCCAAAGAAATGTTTCTTCGCATCGCCGACGAACTTTATCTGAAGCGCCTGATTGTCGGCGGTTTTGACAAAGTCTGGGAGTTCTGCAAAGATTTCAGAAACGAAGGCTTAAGCCGGCTGCACAATCCGGAATTTTCTATGATAGAAATGTACTGGGCTTACGCCGACTACAAAGATATCGCGGCGCTGTTTGAAGAGTTATTACGGGATGTAGTTTTTAAAATCCATGGAAGTTATAAAATAAAATATGGCGACAAAGAACTGGACTTTGAACCAAAATTCAAGTGGATCACCATGATTGGCTCAATCAACGATGCCATCGGTGTTGATTTAACCGAAATGTCGTTTGAAGAAGCGAAAAAAGTAGCCAAAGAACACGGAGTAGAACGTGAAGGCTTAATCAACCGCGGTAAAGTGATTGAAGCCTTGTGGGAAGATAAAGTAGAGCACACTTTAGTGCAGCCGACGTTTGTGGCCGATTTTCCGGTAGAAATTTCACCTCTGGCTAAAAAGCATCGCGATGACCCCCGTCTGACTGAACGCTTTGAGCTTTTCATAGCCGGACAGGAAACGGGTAACGCCTTTAGCGAACTAAACGACCCGATCGACCAGCTGCAGCGGTTTATGGAGCAGGGCAAAACTCTGGAGGCCGGTGACGAAGAAGCCCAGCCGCTGGATGATGATTTTATAACTGCTTTGGCCTATGGCATGCCCCCCACCGCCGGGCTTGGTTTCGGCATTGACCGGCTGGTCATGATATTGACCAATCAGCAGACAATTCGCGATGTGATTCTTTTTCCTCAGATGAAAGACGCTGGCGACGGCTCCGGACAGTTTTCAAAAATCCTGGCACAGATTGCTAAAGAAGAGAACTCTTAAATCGCAGGATGCTGTTTTTTATCAAAAACAGACAGATGAACGAAGCTTAACTTTCTTTTTCCGAATCCATTTGTTTTTGTATTTTTTTCATTCTTTTCTTGAGAACTTTGGCAAAATCTTTGGCAACCCGTTCAAAAATCTTGTCGCCTGATTCTATCCAATCTGAAACTGTCTGTTTAAAATTGCCGGCGAATATCACTTCGTCCTGCTCTTCGGGGCTCTTAGCTCTTCTAATCAGCCTCAATTCAGTAGTCACTTTTGCGCTGCCGATACCGAAACCAATCAATGCGCGAACAAGGCCGCTGCCTTTTTTGAATTGCAAAATAGAACCCTCAACAACATACTGAGCATCAGGTTCATCGTAGGCCACTGAAGCAAAAATTTCCTTCTTTCGCAATTGCTCGGTAAGATGAGACTTAAACGCATCAATCTGCTCTGTTGTAGGCTTCTTGCCTTCATCGAAATCTTCAGGAAGCATATCTACTATCTCACCTATTGTTGCGATTGCTATTCTATCAATGGGTGCTTCCAGTTCGTGAGTTATGCGGTAGTTTTTGGCGCAGCCGCCGGCAATCAACATTGCCATAACGGCAAAAAGCGGTAAAGATCTTTTCCAAAAGTTCATAATTTACTCCCCGGTTTTAGTTAAATTATTTAGCTACAAAAAAGTTATAAGGCCAACGTGAAAATCCATGTGTAATGCAGTTTCTACATTTCCATAGGGGTCAAAGGCAGCGGTGTTCTGTCTGGTGCCAATCATTATCATATCAAGAGTGGCCCCAAATTCTACTCCAAAAGACGGGGATAGCAGACCAACAAAGCCGAAGCCGGATGTAAAGGCAAGTTTCGATTCGCCTTCGCCTGAGCCGATTATAATGAACATCGAGTCTGTGAACGGGTCCTGTATAATTGCCGCTCCGGTGAGTTTATGAGAGACTGCGCCAATTCCACCGAAACCGTAAAGTCCCATCTTTTTATTGGCCGACCAGTTAGGGCCGTTGCTGTATTGTAACGAAATAAAATATTTCCAGACATTAAACTTGAGGTTGTCATCAATTATTCTAAACCCGGGAGCAATCTCATTTAAGTCGTCCTGCATGCCGGATTTGGAAACCGTACCCCGCAGCGAAAGATTTCTATTGATTGCAATCAAAATTTCACCTGTAAATCCCACACCGGCCTTAAACCCCTGGTAATAACTGCCCGCGGGAATGCTGAAATTGACACTTACCGGAAAGGCTACACTCCAGAGTGGTTTATTATATTTTTCTCTGACAGGATCGGTTTCACCCAGCCAGTCTTCCTTTTTCAGGAAAGTTTTCTCAGATTCGCCCTGTGCAGCCTGGCTGGTCTTCATGTATTTGCCAAGATATCTGGCGGTAACATCTTCTCCGTTGTTGTCGAGTATTCTTGAAATATCCGTAAAGCTGATGTTCTTTTTCTTGCCGTCTATCTTAAAGCTGATTACTTTGTAAGACTTATCAGCTTTGAATTTAACATTCTCATAAGTTGTGCCGTCAAAGAGCTCAATCAGAGAAGCTGTGGCAGCCAAAGCTTGATTTGCCGTAAAAAAGACAGCAACCACAAATAGCAGGAAGTAAATTTTCTTAATTTTACAGCCCATAATTTGGATTCCCTTTTTGAAATGTATTGCTTATGATTACCTGTAAATATAAAGACTTGATTGTTGTTTTACAAGTCCTTTATTGAAAATAGCGGCCCTTATAGAGCCGGAACTTGAAGCAACATAACAGCTTCCGGAGGCAATATGTCATTTCGTACAGAGTCAGATTCGATGGGGGAGATTAAAGTCCCCTCTGATAAATATTACGGCGCCCAGACCGCCCGTTCTTTAGAAAATTTTAAAATCGGTAGTGAAAAAATGCCGCCTGAAATTATCCGGGCATTAGGGCTGATTAAAAAAACTGCGGCTTTGGTAAACTCCGAACTTAAGCTAATAGCCGATGACAAACGGGATCTGATAGTCAAGGCGGCCGAAGAAGTTATCGAGGGTAAGCTCGATGACAATTTCCCGCTGGTAATCTGGCAGACCGGTTCGGGAACCCAGACAAATATGAACTGTAACGAAGTCATCTCCAATCGCGCCATCGAACTATCCGGCGGCAAGATTGGCTCAAAAACACCGGTGCATCCCAATGACGATGTCAATAAATCTCAATCATCCAACGATGTTTTTCCAACGGCTATGCACCTGGCTACTATTGAAGAAATTGACCGGCGTCTGATTCCGGCCATAACAAAATTGCGCGATACACTTAAACAGAAATCAGAAAGTTTCAAAGATATTATCAAAATCGGCCGGACACATTTAATGGACGCCACCCCGCTGACATTAGGACAGGAGTTTTCCGGCTATGTCACCATGCTTTCAAACAGCCTGGACCG
>JADFLZ010000427.1 GCA_022564135.1 Candidatus Zixiibacteriota bacterium | reverse complement strand
GTCCGATTCCCGAACCGATAGCAGCCAGGCCAACACCGATAGGAAGTCCCAGGGACAACATTGCTTGATAATCCATTTTATCTCTCCTCTAATGTTTCGAAAAGTTTATTTTTTTCGTTCGTTACATACAGTTTCATATTTAGTGTGCCTCTTCATGCGGCAGCATCAGTAAAAAATATATCGTTGACAGCATTGCAAATACCAGCGCCTGAATAGTGGAAAGCAAAATTCCCAGGAATATAAAAGGTACATTCAGAGGCACCCCTACCGGAGAATGCATAAAGGCCAGCATCCCGATGCCAAGCCCCGCAAAAGCCGCGACCAGTACGTCTTCACCGGTAATATTGCCAAAAAGTCGCACCGCCAGGGTAAACGGCTTGGCGATTTCGGTAATTATATGAATTGGCAAAAGTAAAGGCACCATCATCCAGCCCATAAAGTCCCGGGGCTCGCCCATCAGATGGTCAAAATACTTGGCAATTCCGAGCCTGGTAAAACCGATATATTGAGAATAAATAAAAACCATTATAGCCATTGAAGCGGTAATATTAATATTAGTCGAGGGTGAATGTCCGCCGGGTATTAGTCCCCACATATTGTTAACCAAAATGTAAAAGAATAATGTCCCTAAAAAAGGAGTGTACTTTTTGGCGTTATTGCCAAGGATTGATTCAATAAAGTTGTAGGCGCTTTCCACTAAAAGCTCCAGAAAATTCTGCAATTTTCCGGGAATCATCTGTCTCTTGCGATAAACGATAACTACTGTAATCGTAAACAGAATCGAAGTGGCCAGCGAATAAACTATATCTACAAAAAAGTAAACCGGACCCTCATGCCCGAAAATCAAAGACCAGACACTCGGCAGAGGTTGAAAGCCGCCGCTCTCGCCCGAAGAATAACCTGTCTCGGCCAAAAGCAGCATCATAAGTGTTGCAACGGCCAGCTTCAATAATTTCATACGGCCGACATTCCTTCGTTGTTCTTGTCACTTAGCGTGGGTTTGTCCAGGCCCAGCAAAGCTCTTCCCATAACTTTTAGTATGATAATTAAGAGTAACCCTGAAAATCCTGCCAAAAGATAGAGCGGTTCAAACTGCGGAACTTTAAGCAGAAAGTAGCCGGTTAAATACAACAGCGGAAATTTTATAAAAGCAATGATTGCGGCTCGAGCCAAATTTGTACCTTCTGAGGCCAGCATAACTTTGACCAAAAAAGTGATAAAAATAAAATTGAATATACCCCAGACGCCTCCGGATAAAACAGCAAGCGACGGATATAAGCCCAGATAGTAAACTCCAAACGGGAAAAAGACAGACAGAACTATAGCTGTCGTACGCAAAGTTCTGTCAATTAATTCGAAGCCGGTGCTAACTTTTGTTTTCATCTTTGCTTTGCGAAACTCTTTTAATCACTTTATAAATTTCTTTGCCAGCAGACGCAAATCCTAAAATCAATCCCAAAATCGTTAAAAAAGGTTCAGTACCAAACTTCCCGTCGGCCCAGTCACCTATAAAAAATCCTACCAACGGAGCGACAACCATAATGGCAGGTACAACCGACAGCAAGGCCAGCTGCCTTAAATCTTTGCCCTTTCCCCCTCTATTTATGGGCACGGGGCTTCTCCAGGCTCATATTTCTACCGAAACCTGCCACTTATTAAAGTCGCCAATATAGCCAAGCCATCAAATAAGTCAACGATTATTTTTTAAACTTTGTTCCATTTGTCACAATCAAAACTATCAAAGAAACTGCAATCTATTGACGTGCAACATCTTAACATTTCAACCGGAAACATGATATAGCATAAAATAGACTGCCACGCCGGTGACCGAAACATACATCCAGACCGGCCAGAGCCAGCGGACTATTCTTTTGTGCCTGTCAAACTGGTCATGCAAAGCCCTCCAGACCGCCACAAATATAAATGGCAGCATGCCTACTGCCAAAATAGTGTGTGGAATCAAAATTGCAAAATAAAGAGTACGAGTCCAGTCATATCTTTGATACGCTACAGAGCCGACGCTGTAATGGTAAAACAGATAACTGGTCAGAAACAGACTGGAGCTTATCAGAGCGCTTATCATTATTTTTTTGTGCTTTTCTTTTTGCCCGGACTTTATCAGCACAAAACCATACATCAGTAAAATTGCCGTTATCGAATTTAAGGTAGCGTTGAGTGTGGGAAGATCAGTTACGCTCATCGGATTTTATTCACCAGTTCTTTAATATCAGCTCTTAAACTGTCGACAGAGTTTGAATCGGTGCCGGTGTAATAGCCGCGAATCTGTCCAAGTTCATCTACCAGGACAAACTTGATAGAGTGCATCATTGGCAAGGCATCGGCGGCCAGCATAAACTGCTTTTCGGAGATTTGAATAATGTCTTCCTGCTCTCCTCTGACAAACAGCCAGCGGTTGTCGGTGACGCCCTGCCTTTGGGCATACTCTCTTAAAAGCGGCAGACTGTCTGTAGCCGGGTCTACTGATATCGACACCAGCTGCACTCTGTCATTTGTTTCAAAGGCTTTATACAGTACAGACATATTGCCTGCCATTATCGGACATGGTCCCTGACAACTTGTAAAAAAGAAATTAACGACATTGATTTTCCCCAGCATGTCGCCTTTTGTAAAACCGTTGCCGCTTCTTTCA
>JADFLZ010000426.1 GCA_022564135.1 Candidatus Zixiibacteriota bacterium | reverse complement strand
CTGAAATTAAGAGCCAGTATAATCAGCTTCTTGCTTCAGTAAATAATTCCAAAGAAATTTGCAGTGTCTTTAAGCGTCACTTAAACGCGCATTTTGAAACTGATAAAATTTCTGCGGAGATGAAGTTACTGATGATGCCGTTCAAAGATCAGTTTACCGCCAAATTGGAAGAATTCGAGAAATCGGCAGAGTTAAACCAGCAGCAGCTGAATTCATTGGAGAATCTGCTTGAGGAGTATCAGACCATGACTGTAGGCTCAGATGACGGTGCTAGTGCGGGAAGCTTTGGTGGTTTTCCGGCGTTTACCGATTTTCTAAGTGATATTTCAGAAAACTGGGATGGCTGTGTCATCAATGAACGTCAGGCGCTGACAAAAGCGGCTCATTACTATAAGCAGGCTTTCATGGAAGGGCACCATATTTCTCAAGGAAACCAGCAGGTCCAGGCACTTTATTTGATCGCCGAGCTCTCTCGCAGAACAGGACAGCACGACCAGGCCAAAGAATATTTTGCGAGCACCATTAAACATGGTCAGGAACTAATATATCGTAACCGAAATGACAAGTCGCAGACTGCCCTGGCCAGAAAAATATTAGAGCTGGCAATAGAGCAAAACAAAATGCTGAAAGAAGAAGCTAAGGCTTAAAAAAAACAGACAAGATTATAAAAGTGTTAGACAAAAACAATCACGGTATGAGCCAATACCGTCAACAGGAATAGTCATGAAAGACGAAAAACAAACCAAGTTCGTTACAGAGCACGAAGTTCAGGATTCAAGCAAAAAAGTAAAGCCGCCTTTTGAGTTAAGCGAGCAAAACAGGCGGCAGTTTATTCGGGTTGAGATTGTATCGCCGCTGTTTATTCAGCGGATTAAATCTGTCGAAGGGGACTTCTGGCCCGAAGGTCAGGGGCAGCCTGTCGAAGCTTCAATAGTCAATTTGTCGCTTGGCGGTGTTCTGATTGATCTCAATGATCCGTTCTTAGCGGGAGATATTGTTGCTCTCCGCTTTAATCTGCAGGGTGAAGTTATTGTCGAAAATGTCCTGGGGCTGGTCAAGAGATCAGATGAGTCAGAGGGGAAATATCTTACAGGTATTGAGTTTGTCGATAGAAACAAACTGGAAGACATTCTTTCAGAAGCTGAACTAAATATGCTTCCTCTGGAATTTAGTGGCTTCGACATTAGTATTCAGAAAACATTGCAAAAATTCATAACAGAAGAGTAAAGCTGAACTATCATGAAAAGAATATACTTATTTACCATAATCATTGTTTTTGTGTTCGGGTCTGTCGGGCTGGCACAAAACAACCACCGCAGTCGTAATAACGGCTCGGCACTCATAAAAGTAATACATTCAGAAATTGGCTGGACCGAATCTCGCCTGACAGAAAAACTTCTGATTGAACTGTCAAGAAATGGCAACGGCGCAGTAGTCAATGCCGACCTGTTAACCGAGCTATCGGAATTTCCCGCAGGCCGTTATGAAACAGATCTTCTCATAGATTGGGCCGTTGTAGCCGGCAAAAAATATCTGGTTTTAGTGTCGGTGGAGTTTGAAGGACTCAAGCGCAAAAAAACATTCAGTCTGCCGCTCATTTTTCATAAGTATCAAAATATGGGCGTTATTTCCGGAGAATTACGGGTGATTGACTTAATCAGAAAGCGCAACATTGTATCAGAACATTTCAAGATTGAAAAAGAAGGAAAAAGAATTATCCAGGCCTATACAGATGATGACAAAAATGATGCCGACCTTCACCTCAGCGCTCCGGAAAAAATTATATTTTTCAGTGAATTAGAACGAGAACTGGCTGTCATGCTGTCGGATAGAATCAGAGAAGCTACCAGCCTGAGATAAAAAGCAACTATGGATACTCAAGAACAAGAACAGAGCAATCAGCTGATCGAAACTGTCGATAAGCTCAACGAAAACGTCAAGCAGATAGCAGTCGACCTGGCTCTGTATCTGGCTAAAGTTAAGAAAGACTCAAAAGTAGTGAACAGAATGGAGCCGCAGTTTATACGGCTGGTTAACACAACTATAAAAGTTGTGCAGGAGATAGCTTTAGTTATCAGGGCGGCCTCGCACAATGAAAAGGTGCAATATCATCTGCCATCGGGTAGAGGCATAAAAGACCAGGTAGAAGTAAAGCTGAATTCAATAATGGAGCAATGCGCTGCTATTATGCATACGCTAAAAAATGAAGGACAGCCGGCTGACTGGTCATAACCAATTTGGCCGGAAACTCGAAATATGTTATTGCCGGATGACTGCTGACAAATGAACGATAGGAATATAAAAAATGAATAGCCCAGCAAACGATCAAAAAATTCTTCAAGCATGTATCGAAAAGCTCACTGAAATGGTTAAAACCAGAGGAGAGCCTTTCAAAGTTTTGATAGTCGACGATGAAGAATGGGTGCGTGAAGTTTTCAAAGATTTTTGCGGAGTGACTAAGGCTATAGAAGTTGAGCTGGCCAATGGGGGTGAAGAGGCGCTCAAGCTGGCCACACAGAACCGGTACGACATTATTACTCTGGATTTGATAATGCCTGAAATGTCGGGTCTCGATGTCCTGGCAGATATTAAGAAAGTCTCTCCCAGAGTACCTGTCTGGGTGATTACGGGCTATTCTACAGAGAGGCTGGT
>JADFLZ010000425.1 GCA_022564135.1 Candidatus Zixiibacteriota bacterium | reverse complement strand
TGGTAGTTTATTTTAGTGCCGACAAAAGATTACTTAAAGCGGAACTTCCCAATCAAAACACAAAAATTTATCTGGATATAATACGAATGATTCCCCGCGAATTATTAACCCAGCCGGCTTTTACGTTTGATAAATTTATGGGACTGCTGCCGCTGTACTCAATCTATCTGATAGTTGCTATGCTTGGTCTGCTGTTTTTGACCGGCAGCGCTTTGCGCTGGCCCGGTCTTTATGTGGCCATGAGTTTAGGACTGCTGGGATACATTGCAGCTATATTTACTCAGGTGCCGCTGCAGGAATATTTTGCCAATGATTACTTCTTTCCAAAAGTCCAATCGGGGGAGTCTATCTATTTGTGGGGTTTAGTTCCCGCTCTGCCGGCTGGAATAATTCAGGAAACAATCAAGCTCTTGTTAATTATGGCAGCCATAAAGTATTTTCTATTGACACACCGACGAATTTTAATTTCAGGAGCTGCTATCGGAGCAGGATTTGCGATACTTGAAGCCTGTTACATTGCCAGCAAATTCCGGCTGTAGAAATTTTCTCACTTAATCTGCTTGAAAAATCATTTTTGATTTTACTGCATATCGGCTCAGGCGTAATTCTTGCCAAAGCGATAAACAGCAAATCGGGCAAAGAAGGACTTCTCTTGTTCATGGTAGTGGTGGCTGCCAACAGCTGGCTGCGCTATCTGCCGATTTTTGTTCAGCAGGGTGCGGTCAAGGTTGAGTTGATTTATATGATTCAGCCGCTGGTTCCGATAATTATTTTATTGGTGGCGATCAGTCAGCTAAAAAAATTGAATCCGGGCAGGTCTTAAGTAAGATAGCGTTTGGTAGTACGTAGTGCGTATTGCAATGAGCAGGGAAGCTCATTGATTTTGATAATAAGATAACGAAAGGATTATTTTTATGGCCGTGAATATCTGCATTTATGAAGATACTCACTTCGATCAGTTTTATCCGTTAACATATTTCCGTCCGGTTTTTTTGCTTCGCCCGGGAATTTCACCATTATTTGAGCGGACCAAGTTGGTTTTTACGGACTGCGCCATAAGTTTCAGCTGCAGAACTATGATTTCATCTTTAATAAGTAATGAGGCTCGTGATGTTCCCGTTAATATAATCAAAAAGGGTAGTGGAGATATTCTGTTTTTAAACGGCCGCATCAAAGATTTTGCGGACCTGCCGCAGTTAATCGAAGGTTGCCGCCTTACTACCATTTTCAAAAACGGTCAGGACATAATCGGAGTTTTGTTCAAAGATGAAGCATTGAATAAAGTTCCTGATTTGACGACTCCCGAAATTTTTGGTGAAATTCTGCCCACCCAGAAGTCCGTCTCGGCCGAATACGATACCAAAGCGACTTTATACAATTATCTCTGGGAATTGGTAGACGAGATTCCTTCTGCCATAGCGGCAGACTTTGCCCGGCTGAGTGCAGAGCAGACTTCGCAGAATAAAATTAAAGTGCATGACGGTGTTCATTTTATAAATGAAGATGATATTCACTTAAGCGACGAAGTGGAAATATTTCCCACTGCCGTATTGGACGCTTCAAAGGGGCCAATATATGTCGGACCTTTCACAACTATTCGTCCGCAGACAACGATTGTTGGACCCTGTTATATTGCTAACAATTGTACGCTGTATCGCGGCCTGATTGCGGGTTCTTCAATCGGTCCTAATTGCAGAGTGGGCGGTGAAGTCGAATCTTCGATTTTCCAGTCATACGTAAACAAATATCATGACGGCTTTATCGGGCACAGCTACGTCGGTTCCTGGGTAAATTTTGGAGCCATGACGACCAACTCTGATTTGAAAAACAACTACTCAAATATCCGCGTATCCCAAAACGGCCGGGAGATTGATACCGGTTCAATTAAAGTAGGTTCTTTCATCGGCGACTTCTGTCGTTTCGGGATTGGAACTTTGTTAAATACCGGCATAAACATCGGTGTTTCTTGTAATATTTTCGGAGGCTCTTTAGTCACCGACAAAGAAATAAAACCTTTTAGCTGGGGCAGCAGCGGCAGTTATGAACGCTATGATATTGATAAGGCGATCGATACCGCAGAAACTGTCTGCAGTCGCAGAGACTGCCTGCTGCCTACACAATCTTCCGAATTATTGCGGGCTATTTTTAGCGGCGAATCGCTCAGCAAGGGAGCGCTGGATTTCTAAGTGAACACAGCGTATATTCTTCATAAGAAATCCAATCTTTGATAAGTTCATCTGATAAATAAGTAGAATTGAGTTTATGAAAATCCTGATCGCCGGTTCGGAAATGTCCCCACTGGTAAAAACCGGCGGACTCGGTGATGTACTTGGCTCGCTTCCTGAAGCGCTTCAAAAACTTGGCAACGATGTCAGAATGTTTCTGCCTTATTACAGAACAATCAATAAACTAAAGCATAAAACTCAAACGATTATATCAGAGGCAAGTCTTAGATTGCCTTCAGGAACTATCGAATATCAAGTCGAACTGTTACTGAATAAAAATTCTTCTGTTGGACAATTCCTGATTGTCAATGACATCTATTTTGGCAGAGAAGGCATTTACTTTGACCCGGCCACAAATTCTGAATACTCTGACAACGACGAACGCTATGCTTTTTTTTGCAGAGCGATTCTGGACTGCATTCAAAAACAAAACTGGC
>JADFLZ010000424.1 GCA_022564135.1 Candidatus Zixiibacteriota bacterium | reverse complement strand
TGACAATCCGCCCCAGACGATTCTATTTAACCCGCCGGCCATTGACCAGCCATTTGTCGATGCCGTGCAGTCGGGAGGAGTTATTACCGGTGTGAAAATGCGCTGGCGCGGTGAAGATTTGATTGACTTCCCGCAGGATCCGCCTCCTTTTGAATTTGAGTACCGCCTGTACGGACCTTACAATGATTCCATCTTCAATCTTATCGATTCTCTGTTTTTCACAAGAAGGTATGTGACTGCTGACGGAGGAGTTTTTATAATCGGAGATACCATAATAAAATGCGATACTACCATTACCCTGCCGCAGCTGATAGTATGTGATACTACCATTGATACAACCGCATCCCCGCAAGATACTGCTATTGTCTGTGATACGACTACACTTGCTCCCGATACCGCCATCACTTGTGACACCCTGGTTGTCAGTCTGCTGACTCCGACTACGGCTGCCGGCGGACTTGAAGACTTCTTTAATATTGATACTTCGTTGTTTACAGACAATCCTCTTTTTAATTCGATAGCGTTTAAGTCGGTTAACAGTCTTGACGGCGGACCCTGGGTTGAAAAAACAGGGGACACAATATTTAATGTGTTTGCCTCTTATAAAGATACTATTCCCGCTTCTCGGGACACCACCGTGGAAATGAATTTCGTTTTCTGGATCAGGTGCCGGGACGATGCCCAGGTGCCCGACATTGTGCCTGCATTTAAAGAAGTGAGAGTGCTTAACCCGCGCTACGAGCGTGAAGTTCTGATTATCGACGTCACTGAGACACTGAGTATTCAGAGATGGACAAATCGCTGGGTGAATGAAATAACAGCCAGAGGATTCTGGTATGACGTTATCAAAAATTGGGCAGATGCCCGGGGTGATCCCTCTCTCTATCTTGATACTTCAAGGACGCCCGAAAGAGGAAGGCAATACAGAGACTACCTGGTCACCAAAAGAACTCGCGATACTGTTTCTATTGCTACTCTTCTGAAACATAAGGTTATCATATTGTATAACGAAGGTGTCAAGCATCTGAACATTGAAAGGGACATCATGCCCAAGATTTATAAGGCTATTGATGCCGGTGTAAATGTCTGGCTGACGATGCGCGCTCCTATCGGAGGCAGCGCCCAGGCACAGCCATTTGAGGTTATGTTTGCATCTGTAAATTATGCCAGGTATTTTGGTGTGACAAGTATGGTTTATTCCGGCTGGGTCTGTCACGCACAAGGCTTCTGTTCTCCTCAGGCTCGCATAGAAGATTTTATTGGTGCCAAGGCCAGACAGCCCGGCTGGGTTGATATGGTAGTTGATAAAACAAGGTTGCGCAATTTGCTGAACTGGGATATTGCTGTTCCGGCACTCGGCTGGGACTCCACCCAGATCAATTACGGGCTGCCTGAAGTTGGCTGGAGTATTAGGACCTTTGGTACCGAACTGCTCTACAAATATACGTCTTATTATGGTCCGACACATCCACTCGGAGATAATTTCATTTTTGAAGCTGCACCGGTTGCCCACAGGCTGAACGCCGGATTGTACAGAACTGTTCACTGCAACTTTACACCACTGGTACTGGATCCAATCGCTTTCCAGAGCATGGCAGACTCGGTACTTAACTGGCTGTATGACCCCACTTTGGGAGGAGCACCGCCTGCCAAACCGCGTTACAATGATTCCAAGCTGAATCTTACTATAGAGGATGCCAGGGAAAATTACAGACAACGGGTGGAAGAATACGAAAGATTGTATGGAGACCCGGAAGCAGCCGGAATGCAATAAAACTGTTTCGAATTATACTATAATATTATAGAGACCCTTCTTAAGGGTCTCTATTTTTTTATGGTCTGTCAAAGATTTGGCTGGCTGGAAAAAGTTTTTTTGCTGCGACAATAACCGAATCTGCAGCCGTAAATTTTCCTGAAGAGTAGTAGCCCGCGGCAAGGTTGGCATAAGCAGATTCTAAACTCGGATCGATTGATATAGCCGCGATACTGTAACGAATTGAATTGCCGTATTCATTTTTTATTCCGTAAACATAGCCCAGCTGATAATTAAGCAGCGCCAGTTTGGATATGCGGGCAGCTTTCGTTTCCTCATAGTGCGGGCCAAAGGCTTCGTCATCAATTTCTATTGGCACAGATTCAGAGCTTAAAGCTCTTTTTAGGAAAGTGATGGCCTGGTCGAGCGAATTCCTCTGCGTCATTATAACGGCCGCATTGTAAAGAACATTACGGTTCTGGCTTGTTGTCTCTCCGGCATAGCTTGCAATGGCTGCCAGGGAATCAGTATTAATGCCTGCTATATTTGCGGCAGCTCTTAGTCTTATAGTATGAGCGTCAGAGCGATACGGTTTTAGTTTTATAGCCCTGGTTGCATTATTAAAAGCCTTGTCCCACTTTTCTTGTACGAGGTATAGGCCAGCCAGATTGCTATATCCCAGAGCCCGCTTTGGGTGTGCTTTGATTTCTTTCTCGAAATAGAAAATGGAACTGTCAAGATTCTTAAACCTTAGATGACAGGCGCCGATGTTGAGATTCAGCTCCGGGAAAGTCGAATCAATTTTAGCGGCCCTGTGAAAATAGCCGATCGCCGCACTAGTGTCCTCATTTGCGTAATGTAACAGACCGAGCGAAACCAGGTGCGCCGATTGTCTGCCTGCCGGGAGTAGCGC
>JADFLZ010000423.1 GCA_022564135.1 Candidatus Zixiibacteriota bacterium | reverse complement strand
ATGGAGCTGGAATATCTTTCTTATGCTTTGGTGAACAATCACAGTAAGAACAGAGTTAAATAAAGTTGAAAGCTCCGGTTCAGGGATGAATCGGGGTGTTTATACCTCATTAGAGAGTCTTCTTTTTTATAAGAGGGAGACAGCAGCCCGTTTGAGTCAACAGGCGGGCTGTTTTTTTTGTTAAATTTGGTATTTGAAAAATGTATGCTTTCAAACAGTTTCTAGCGATATTTTGAAGTAATGGTACAGACATTGAACAAGAAAGATATTTGGCGTATCAGAATAAGTGTAGCAGTTTGGAGCTATGTAACTTCTGTTTTGATGGCCACTATATGGCTTGGCAAGCAAGATTGGTTTGGCGTTTCTGATCTAAAGGGATTTTCGATTATCTCGATAGTTTTTGCATTAGGTATTTCATTGCTTGGTGCCAAAATAGCAACTGTTGTTAAGTGTAAATCAGGAATTATTAAATACTCTGTCGCCATGATAATAGGCGTGCTTTATGGGTTTGCTTCAATAGTAGTTTTGTTTTTAATAATTGGAATGTGGATTTTGGCTTACAGCTTTCCAATCACTTTTTGTTGGGTGATGGGTGGAGTTCTTGGGTTAGTGGCAGGCATTATTTCACTAAGAAAAAGAACCCTGCTGTTTACTTCTATCCAAGCTGTCTCATTCAGTGTCATTGCACTCGCAGCAATTTGGTCCTATAACCCAATGTCGATGTACGCAAGTAATGACCAAGAGCTTCATGTAGTAATAGTCAAATGTGATGAGGGAGAAAGTCCACTTATAGTAGATAGTGAAAATTACGGTACAATAAATATAAGAGTCCATAATTTGTCTAGTTCGAATTCTGTGAAACTGGACTTTACAAGTGAAGACGAAAAAATGCTACAATTGGCGGGAGTAAAAGGACATTGAAAGGTTATAAATTATAGCGTGCATGGAAGTGGAACATTTAGCAAGGCAATTATAGTATTAAGAGAAATACCGTTAAGGCTCATAAAATTGTATCAGCCCGATGAGTCTTCAATAATATATATTCAAGATGGTCAAAAGTTTTCAATATTTCCAGAAAATGCCCCAACTTTAGACAGAACTATTGAGTTGCGTCGATCATTGAGCGATATTAATACAAATGATTCAAATAATGTAGTATATATGGTTGAATTGGCAGGAGGTGGAAAACAAGGTGGATTTGCTGGCGGGTTCTAATTTTCCCAAGCACTTTCAACTAGATTGAAAGACTTGACAACTTAGTTGTATAACCGATAAAGAAAAAAATGAGAAATTTAATTAGATACGCGTACGCGGCCATATTTCTTCTTCTGGCGGCATCAGTATCGGCTCAGTCAGAGGACTTAAACGACCTCTTAGACAGGGCCGGACGTCAGATGTATGTGCAAAAATATGAGGAAGCGATTCTGACTCTTCAAAGTGCTCTCAAAATAGACCCGAATAACTTTGAAGCGCTTCACAATATAGGAACTGTCCACTCGGCGGTAGGGAATCTGAAAAAGGCTCGCACTTATTTTGAAAGGGCATATGCCATAGATTCGAGCAATGCAGAACTAAATAATAATCTTGGGGTGAGTTACAGCACCTATGGAGACAGTGAAAAAGCTATCAAATTTTTTCTAAAGGCTGTAAAAGCCGATTCTGGTTCGGCAATTTTTAACGCAAATCTGGGCATGGAGTATCTCAAAATCGGCCGCACGATGGGCGCCCTGCCTTATCTCCATAAGGCAAATTCAATCAGACCAATGCAGCCGGAGATATTGTTTTCAATAGGTAACAGCTACGCCGCTTCAAGTCGTATAGACAGCGCCGAGTTTTATTATGAAAGGAGCGCAGAAGCTGGCGGGGCAGGTGCCGAACTGTATTATTTCCTGGGGAGAATCAAAGATAAGTTAAAGAAACCCAAAGATGCTGAAGCCAGCTATAAGACAGCTTTGAAACTTCAGTCCGACTATCCGGACTGCATCCGATCGCTGGCGATATTGTACATCACCGATGGTCGCTACACCGAAGCAGCCGTCCAATTTGAACTTGTACTGGCTGCTGATTCATCTTCCCTGGGGAATTGGGTTGGCCTGGGCACCGCTTATGCCCTTGAGGGTCGCACCAAGAAAGCGGACTCCATTTTTAACGGTCTATACGCGGTTGATACTTCTGCTGCTTTTCAGATGATGCGGATGATCAGAGAAGAGCGCAGCCGGCAAAAAGAAAAAGCCAAAGACTAAGCAGATTAGTCACTTCTTTCTGAAGTTTTTGCCAAATTTTTAGATATGGGAAATTTCCCATACTCTCTTGAATCTCCACTTACAATCCGCGCCTTTCAATAATAGTTAAGCATATTGGCACCAAAGACTTAACTGGTTTGGCACAGAAGTTGATACCTATAGTTCTAACACAAAGGGTCTAACCATTTGAGGAGGATTAGTGATGGTACGGAGGATCAGTTTATTGGCCGCAATTTTCATGCTGGCCTTTGTCGGAGCAAGTTTTGCCGGAGACAATAATACAGAATCAAACGCTTTTGATATCAGATTTGATGTCAGAGAGATGAACAGAACCGATAAGGTGTCGCAGGAGCTATCACATGAAGTAGATCTGTGGCACGATGCTATTTTGAAGCGTAACGCCAAACGGGTCAGAAAGCCCCAGAAA
>JADFLZ010000422.1 GCA_022564135.1 Candidatus Zixiibacteriota bacterium | reverse complement strand
CTGATGGCCGGTAATGTCAATAACTTTACCGCCAGTTGGTATGGCCAGGTCCTTGCCGATGGCTGTAATGCGGCCGTTCTCAAAAAGAATGTCAGTATCAGGCAGGACACCATCAGAAACGGTGTGGAGGTCGCCTCCTGCCAGGAGAATCGGATTTGTCTGTTTGTCACCCGGGATATAATCATGTGCAAGCGATTGCCCGACGAGAATCAGGCCAAAACACAGGCAGAGCGTTATTCGTAAAGTTGTATTCTTTTTCATTTATTCACCTTCTCCCAATAATCAAAATTATCATCGCATTGCCACTGGTAGTCTTCAAAATTATTGCGTTCACCCCAGTGACGCTTAGGCTTATCGTCGCCATTCTTTTTGCCGTCAGATTTGGCCAGTACTTTTTGAATCAGCGCCTGCTTTTCTTTTTTTATGGCAGCACGCATAGCCAGGTCTGATTCCAAGTCAAAGTATTTCTTGCCGTCGACCCAGGTCTGTTCGGCTTTGGCATATACCGAAAGCGGATTGTTGTTCCAGATGACGAAGTCAGCGTCTTTGCCGACTTTAATCGAACCTACTCTATCGTCTATCTTCAATTGTATGGCAGGGTTCAGAGTCGCCAGTTTGATTGCTTCTTCCTGGCTCATGCCACCGTACATCACGGCTTTGGCGGCATCTTGATTAAGGCGCCTGCCCAGATCACCGTTGTCTGAATTTATCGAGGTAACAACTCCAGCCTTAGTCATTAGTACCATGTTATAGGGGATAGCATCGTAAACTTCGAACTTGTAAGCCCACCAGTCGGCGAAAGTAGAAGCGGTCGCTCCGTGAGCCGCCATTTCAGGTGCAACTTTGTAGCCCTCAAGAATATGAGTAAAGGTCTGGATATGAAAGTTGTACTCTTCAGCGACACGCATGAGCATGAGAATTTCAGATTGATGGTAGGAATGACAGTGGATGAACATTCTGGAATTAACGATATCCGACATTGCCTCCAGTTCCAGATCGCGCCGCGGGGGAACAGTACGTTTTTTTGCACCGCCGCTCAATTTGTCATAAGCAGCCCAGTCGGCGTCGTACTCTCTGGCAGCCTGGCATTCATCTTTGATTAATGTTTCCACGCCCATTCTGGTCTGAGGATAGCGGACAGTAAATTTGTCTCCAAAATTACTGTGTTTGACATTTTCACCAAGAGCAAATTTTACAGTGGGGGGAGCGTTTTTAAATTTCATTTCTTCAGTACTTGAACCCCAGCGATGCTTAATTATCTGTGCCTGGCCGCCTATAGGATTACAGGAGCCATGTAAGAGTTGCGCGGTGGTGGTACCGCCGGCAAGCTGACGATAGATACTTAAGTCGTCGGAGTTTATAACATCGCCAATGCGGACTTCGCAGGTTACGGCATCGGTACATTCGTTGACTCCGCCAGATATCGCAATATGAGAATGTTCATCAATAATTCCGGCAGTAAGATGTTTTCCGGTGGCATCTATTACTCGCACACCGGCTGGCGCTTTTAAATTCTGGCCGAGTGCAGCAAACTTTCCGTCTTTTATCAGCAGATCGTAGTTTTCGAGAATACCGGCAGCTTCCGATGTCCAGATTGTCGCATTTTTGATTAAGACATTTTCTTGCTGAGGCAATGTTTCTAAGCCGTAAGCACGGTTGGGGAAAGTGAGTTTTGCAATTAACTTTTCTTCATCGTCATCAACGTCATCTTGATCATCACTTTTCTTTTTGCGCTTTTTGTCTTTTTCTATTTCTTCAACTTCGTTTTCAGAGTCGGTGCTGTCAGCATCATCCTCAGCTTCGTCTTCGGCGGACTCTTCGAGCGCAGCTGCTGCAAAATTCTGACGTGTTCCGTCGGGTCGGGTGAATTTGCCCACATAGGAGCTGTCTTTAATTCTTCCTGAGAAGCGAAAAGTGCCAATCAGTTCCAGAGTGTCCAGCTTGACCGAAAACATTAGTTTGGGACCCTGTACTTCGACATTTTTTAATTTGTACTCTTTCTCTTCACCAAGTTCGAGCGTTCCCGATAGTTTTTCCGGTTTACCGCTGATTTCAAGTTCGAAGTCTACGCCATCAATATCCAGTGCATATTCACCTTTGAAGTCATGTTCCGGAATCGGTTTTAGTTCGTGCTTTTGGCCGGCAATCCAGACAGAATAGATTTTGGCCTTCTTTTCAAATATTTCTTTGTCCCAGATAGAGAAATTAGCAAGTTTTCCTTTTTCCAGTGTTCCCGTAAACTGCTCAACTCCGCACAGTTCGGCAGGTACAGTTGTGAGCGATGCCAGCGCGGTTTTTTTGGAAAGGCCGCGTTTGATTGCTTTGCGTAGATTTGTCAGGAAAGTTTTCTTTTTCTTAAGGCCATGTGTTGTCAGAGCAAAAGTTATATTTCGTTTTTCGAGAATAGAAGGATTTGAAGGGGCTGTTTCCCAGTGACGAAGCGAAGCCAGACTTACGTCAAGTTCGTCTTCAAACGAACCGACTTCGGGCGTCTTAGGATAATTAATGGGCAGAATAATTTTAGCGCCGGTAGCAGCAATATCATCTATTCTTTCATATTCTTTGCCGCTGCCGATATAAATAAATGAGCGGCCAAATTCTTGGGCTATGCGGTCAGCCCGCAGCAGCGATAGCTTATCGCTGGTTTCAAATACAAAAACTTCGTTATTG
>JADFLZ010000046.1 GCA_022564135.1 Candidatus Zixiibacteriota bacterium | reverse complement strand
AAATCTGACCTCCTCCGATGAAATGATTCAAAACGTAGTAATCGTGACAATCGACGGAGCCGCTCAGGACCAATATGGCAGCTGGCCCTGGGGTCATGACCGCATAGCCGATTTAACCGCAGCCATTGCAGGCGCCGATCCAAAAGTTATTGTGCTGGATTTCGAACTTCAGGAAAATGCTGCCCAGGAAAAAGCCGGCAACACCAAGATTCTGACAGATCAGTTAAGCTGGATTGACAACTTAGTTATTCCCTATGATATCGCTCTGGCTACTTTCAGAAGCAGCCGCACCAGCAACCCTGACTATCTCTTTGATTACTCTTTGACAGTCAATGACCAATTGGGGCTTATGGAAGAAAACTCAAGCCTGTTAGCCCGTAAATTATTTCTACCTGCAGGTAGAATACTCAAGACAAAACCCAAGCTTGGCTTCAGTTATATTATGCCGGATGATGACAGAATCTTAAGGCACCAGTCGATGGTGATGAATTACGAAGGTTATTATTATCCATCAGTCGCCCTTATGGCAGCTGCTGTCTATGAAAAAATAGCGCCTGAAATGGTAAAAATAACCGAAGGCCAGAATATAGAACTGGGCAGCCGGGTAACTATACCTATAAATGAAAAAAGTGAATTTTTCCTGAATTTTTACAAAGAAAATCCGTTTGTGAAATTTTCGGCCAGTCAAATTCTGGGTGAAGACTTCAATTTTGGTCAGCTGGCCGGAAAAGCGGTTCTCATTACCGTTGATAATTTTGAATCTTCAGAATACTTTACAACTCCCGTAAGCGACGAAACACCGAGACATCTGATTACCGCTACCACTATAAGCAATCTCATTAACCGGGATATGATTACCATTGGTTTTAATTCGGTCTTGATCAATCTGCTGCTTTTGTTTTTGCTTGGCGGTATTTGCGCTTTTGTAATGCCCCAGATTTCGCTCTTGTACCGCTTTGTTACGCTTGGCATCGGGCTCTTCTTATTGATCAATGTAAACTACTTTATGCTTAGTTCTTTCAAAGTTCTGGTTGAACTGTCATATATCGGCCTGGAATTCGTCCTGTTTATGGCAGCCGCACCAATGTTAGAAACCAGCCTGGTACTGGGTGAAGAAGCCGAAGAAATCAGAAAGAAAAGAGCCAAAGAAAAAGCCAAGAAAAGAATGGAAAGACTTCGCCTTAAAACCAAATCTCAAACTGACGCCGCAGAAGCTGATGAACCGGTCGTAAGAGAAATTAAGGCCAGCAGCTCTGACCCTGAAAACGTGGTAACGGCTGTCCTGTCAGGAGAAGAAGTTAAAGTAACCAGCGCTATCGAACAGGACCAGAAGGTCAAAAGCTCTCTTGGCGGTTCTAGTGCCATTCCGTTTAACGACCATCAGTCGCTCAATCTGGACGGCGACGGTTCCGGCGATTACGATAGCAAAGAAGCCAGCGGCCTGTCGCAGAAAATTAAACTCGATTCTGAACCTGAAATAATTGATCCGATGTCGCTGGACAACGTGGCTGCAACAGATGATGAAGAAGATAGCAGTCTGTTTACCGGCAACGATAGTGGTTTTAATTCTACGCCTCAGCCTGCAGATATTACAAAGCTGGGCAGATACGAAGTCTCAGGAATTTTGGGCAAAGGCGCTATGGGTCAGGTTTACATGGGTAAAGACCCGGCTATTAACCGGCCGATAGCTTTAAAAACCATCAGGCTGGACTTTGTATCAGACCCGGCCGAATTGGCTGAGCTCAAAAAACGCCTGCATCTTGAAGCTCAGGCAGCCGGCCGACTCTCTCATCCAAATATTGTGACTATTTACGACGTTGGCTCCGAAGGTGACCTGCAGTATATCGCTATGGAATATCTCGAAGGACAGACACTGGAACAAATGATTAAGAGAAAAGTTAAATTCAACTACCGTATAATTGCCCAGATAATTGTTCAGATTTGCGCAGCTATGGACTACGCCCACAAACAGGGTATTATCCATAGAGATATTAAACCAGCCAATATCATGATTCGCTCTGATTATCGTGTCAAAGTTATGGACTTTGGAATCGCTCGAGTAGAATCAAGCTCCATGACCAAAACCGGTATTGCCATGGGCACGCCCAACTATATTTCGCCTGAGCAGCTAAAAGGTCAGCGTGTAGATAATAAAGCTGATATATTCTCATTAGGCGTAGTCATGTATGAGATGCTTTTAGGCAAGCGGCCGTTTAAGGGCGAAAACATTAGTTCGCTGATTTATTCGATAATCCACAAAGAACCTGAAAAACCGTCAAGCGTCAATCCGCAGGTGCCTCTCTTGTTTGACCATATTGTTTTACGCGCCCTGCAAAAAGACCCCAAAGACCGTTACCAGCACGCTTTGGAAATAGTAAATGATTTATCTGATTTTGTGGATTCGTTCAGCGCCAGAAAACATTAGCTCGAAGTCACCGATTATTCTTTTTCTTTCTTGCTCGAAAGAATTTCTTCGGCCAAAGACATGGCCACCCCTGACAGCATCGCCTCTACCCCCAGCTTGCTGAAATCCGAAGATATCAACTCTCGGTTCATAGCCGCATAAGAAGAACAGGAGGCCCCCCGCTCTACTACCAGCCCCGAAAGTCTTTCCGGAGATTCGGCCACAAAGGTAACTTCGCCAAGCTCGTCAGAGACAACATAGCCGGTACAATTATGAAGCTGAAGATGAACATTTCCGGCATAGACAACAATCAGCATGCCTCTTTCGCGCCCCAGCTGGGTCTCAGTATATATCTGAAGTGTCAAAGAGCGCTTCTCTTCTTTATTGACAACTCTGATACGATAATGATCGGTGTCGTGAATTACTTTGACTGCCCCCAAAACAGATGCAATTTTTTCCAGGTCTTTTTTCCCAAGAGCGTCGGACATAATTCTTACTTAGTTGTCTTTGTTCCGGGGCTCGGTACCTGGCTGAGAATTTGACGGTGTAGAATTGCTGCTGGGATTGTCGTCTAAACCTTCTTTGAGTTCATCTGAGGTGTCTTTGATAGCCTTTTTGAACTCTCTTATGCCTTTACCCATCCCCTGGGCAATCTCCGGCAGCCTGCGGGCGCCGAACAGCAAGAGCACAGCAACAAATATTAATATTAATTCTCCCGGTCCTAATCCAAACATAATGACCTCCTTACAAGCCTGATCAAGGCTTATAAATACCACCACCTGAAATATATCATTACCAATATAACTGCCAGAGCAGATAGTAAATTAATTTTTAACATCAATCCGACCGTAAATGAGATAGCATAGAAATCAACTTTTAGTGTCTGAAAGCCAATTTCGATAGATTTCGAGAACAATGTCTTGGCAGCACCATCCGGCAGGTAAGTAGCTATAATTTCTCCCAGAAGGCCGCCGATGACAGCGCCCAATATCAGCGCTACCGTGATAAACATAACTTCGCGCCTTTTCATACTTTACCTGCTGTGCTCAAAGTTGAGAGAGCTGCTCTGACAGACTCAAAAACTTTTAAGCCGTCGACTGAGCCGAGTATTTTCTCTCCAGCTCTTTCCGGGTGCGGCATCATGCCCAGTACATTTCGTTCCATGTTTACAATCCCCGCTATATTATTGACCGAGCCGTTTGGATTAGACTCTTTGGTCAGCTTTCCTTCATCGTCGCAGTAACGAAAAATCACCCGGCCATCGTCTTCAAGCTGCCTTAGTTCTTCACCGATACTGTAGTAATTGCCGTCACCATGGGCGATGGGCATCTTGATAACAGCTTCGGCAGCATAGGCGTTGGTAAAGGCAGAGCTGGTCTCTTCAACTTTCAAATAGACGTTATGGGCACGGAATCTGATAGAGTCGTTACGAATCAGCGCTCCCGGCAAAAGGCCGCATTCTGTCAGCATCTGAAAACCGTTGCAGATGCCGAGAACCAAACCGCCGGAATTGGCAAACTTTATAACAGATTCCATAATCGGCGAAAACCTGGCTATTGCCCCGGAACGCAGGTAATCGCCATAGGAAAATCCACCGGGTAAAATAATCAGATCGCAATTTTGAAGGTCTGTCGATTTATGCCACAGAAATTCGACATCCTCATTCATAACGTGCCTGACTAAGGCATAGGCGTCGTAATCGCAATTGGAACCGGGAAAAGTGACGACTCCGACTTTCATTATTGTTTTTCCACTCTGTAATTTTCAATTACAGGATTTGCCAGAAGCTTTGAGCAGATTTCGTCAATGCGGCTGTCCATATCAGAACCGTTTGCCTCAATTTCAAGTTCAAAAAAGCGGCCGGTCCGGACCGATAGAAACTCACTATAGCCCATTTGAGACAGAGCTTTCTGGATAGTCTTGCCTTCCGGGTCAAGTACCCCGTCTTTTAATTTTACGTAAACTGTTGCTTTTTTAAGACTTCCACTCATTTTTTGTTAACTCGTCTCATTCTCTCCCGCCTTGCGGGTAACTTTGACCACTCCTTTGGAAAAAAGCCGGTATAGCTCTCTTACCATGCCATACAATATATATAGTGCCAATATGGGAAACAACATCAGCCTTGGCCAGATTAAGATAGCGCCTGCGGCGGCTATCAGGAAAATCAGCTTAATTCGCCCCTGCTTGGACTGGAAATTCTGTGGAAAGGTGTCATATTCGACCTGAGAGATCATCAGGAAGGCAAACAGGATTATCATTGAGACCAGCCATTCACCGTACTGCATACTGCCCCATAATTTGTAACTGAGGATAATAAACGAAATCATGGCCAGAGCTGCTCCGGGTACAGGCAGACCTACAAAGCCTTTTTTCTCTTCGGTATCTGCGTACAGATTAAATTTGGCCAGTCTGAATCCGGCCGCAACGACATATACGGTAGTAATAATAATCCAGCCCATCTTGCCCAGCGAAGCCAGCTGCAGCGAATTTATTAAGACAGCCGGTGCCACTCCAAACGATAGAAAATCCGCCAGAGAATCCAGCTCGATACCAAACTTACTGGAGACGCCGCTGAGTCTGGCCACTTTCCCGTCAAGCACGTCTAAGAAACCTGCCAGAACAATAAACCAGCAGGCGTTGATAACTTCTCCGTCTAATGTCTGAAGTATGGCCAAAAAGCCGCAGACAGCATTGAGCATAGTAAACGTGCCCGGGAAAATCTCGCGGTACTTTGATACCTGCTTGTCATTTGTTTGATTCGACATCTCAGTCTGCTGCTGCCGAGGGTAGGCGACCGATAATGGTCAGGCCGCCGGTGACATGCTCTCCCTTTTTTATTTCGAGTTTTGTGCCTAGTGGCAGAATCATATCCGCCCTGGAACCAAATCTTATTAAGCCGTAGCGTTCACCGGTAGCGCACGACTGTCCTGCTTTCAACTTACAGATAATTCGTCTGGCAATCAAACCGGCAATCTGCTTAAATGCTATTTTGACGCCTGATTCGGTAATCAGCCCGACTTCGGTCTGTTCGTTTGCCTCCGATGCTTCCTCTTTAAAAGCTGACAGAAATTTACCGGTTTTATAATCCACGTACTCGATTCTGCCTGCCACCGGAATACGATTTATATGCACATCAAAGACAGTCAAAAAAATGGAGACTTGAATCGCCGGAGCTTTCAAAAAATGGTGGTCTGGTATTTCGCTTATGCCGACAACGAAGCCATCCGCCGGCGAGACCAGCAGGTCATCTCCCTCCGGGATTTTCCGGTTGGGGTCTCTGAAAAACAGAGCCATATACAAAGTCAATACTGTTGCAAAAAGCGCGGCCGACAGCAGCCAGATGTTGTCGCTGTAATACCAGCCGGCAAACAAAACGGCGGTCATAATAAAACTGCCGATTACAAACGGCCAACCTTCTCTGGCTATCATTTGCCGAAAACCCGCTTGAAAATTTTGTCAACATTGCGCACGAACGGTTTGAGTTCAAAACATTTTTCGATTTCGTTCTTCTTTAGATACTTGCTGATCTCTTTATCTTTTAAAACTGCCTCTTTAAAAGATAGCTTTTTTTCTATAGCCGCCAGGCCGTGCTTCTGAACTATCTTGTACGCTTTTTCTCTGGAGCCGATTGTCTCGGTAAGTTTTAAGAGCAACCGCTGAGAAAAGACCAAACCGCCCCGGAAATATATATTTTCAAGCATTCTCTCTTTGTTAATAACCAGCCCTGACATCAGCCCGATAAACTTATGGAGCGAGTAATCGATCAAAGTTGTAGCGTCGGGGAAAATAATTCTTTCAACCGATGAATGCGCAATATCCCGTTCATGCCAGAGGGGAATGTTTTCCATAGCGCTTAAGGCATAGCCCCGAAGCAGCCGTGCAATCCCGGTAATACGCTCGGCGGTGATCGGGTTTTTCTTATGCGGCATCGACGATGACCCTTTTTGACCTTTTGTGAAACCCTCGTACATTTCGCCAATCTCTGTTCGCTGCAGGTTTCTTATTTCAGTCGCAAATTTCTCAAGCGAGGAGCCTAAAATTGCGATTGAAGTAATAAAGGCGGCGTGGCGGTCACGTTGTATTACCTGCGTAGAAACTTCGGCAGCCTTTAGTCCCAGCCGTTTACAGACTGCTGCTTCAACTTTGGGGTCAACGTTGGCAAAATTGCCGACCGCGCCTGAGAGCTTGCCCACAGAAATTCCTGCCGTGGCAGCTTTAAATCTGACCTGACTTCGCTTCAGTTCAGTATACCAGACCGAAAATTTCAGACCGACTGTCATCGGTTCGGCTAAGACGCCATGAGTACGCCCGATGCAGGGTACGTTTTTGTATTTTTTGGCCAGCTGCGCCACCAGCTTTATCGCTGCAGCTAATTTTTTGTCTATAATTCCGGCTGCTTCTTTGATACGTAATGAGAGCGCCGTATCTACGACATCTGAAGATGTCAATCCGAAGTGCAAATATTTAGCATCGCTGCCAATTGATTTACTGACGTTTGTCAGAAAAGCCAGCACATCATGGTTAACTTCTTTTTCAATCCTGTCGATTTCAGAAACTTTGAACTTGGCTTTCTTTTCAATAGAACGGGCAGCCGAAACGGGAATCATCTTATGCTCTGCCATTGCCCGGGCAGCTTCTATCTCGACTTTAAGCCAGCTCTTAAATTTGTTTTCTTCAGACCAGAGCTTACCCATTTCGGGCAGGGTATAGCGCTCTATCATTTATTAGCCTGAGAATTTTTGTAGTCTGACAAGAATTTCTCCAGTCCGATATCGGTCAGCGGATGTTTAATCAACTGGTGAATCACGCTAAGGGGCATAGTGCAGACATCGGCACCGATAAGTGCTGATTCGACAACGTGCATAGGATGCCTGACCGAGGCTACCAGCACTTCCGTCTTAAACTGATAGTTAGCGTAGATTGTCACAATCTGTTCGATTAATTCCATGCCCGAAGTAGAGATATCATCGAGCCTGCCAATAAAAGGCGAGACATAAGCAGCCCCGGCTTTGGCCACCAAAAGCGCCTGCGAGGCCGAAAAGACCAGAGTTGAATTGACCGGAATTTTTCGGTCAGCCAGAGTTTTGACAGCTTTGAGTCCTTCGGCAATAGTCGGAATTTTTATTACTATATTGTCTGCGATTTTGATCAGCTCGTCACTCTCGGCAATCATGGCCTTATGCTCGGTAGAAATAACTTCGGCAGAAACCGGCCCGGGCACAATTTTGCAGATTTCTTCCAAAAGTTTTCGGTAGGGCATAGTTTCTTTGGCGGCCAGTGAGGGATTGGTAGTGACACCATCAAGCACCCCCATATCCATAGCTTCTTTAATTTGATCAAGATTGCAGGTGTCGATAAAAAACTTCATTTACTTTCTTCCTCTTTATAACTGACTGAAACCAAATACAAGCCCTGGGGCGGAGCGGTAAACAGCGCCCTCTCTTTATCGGGAGAGCTTAACATATTTTTGAAATCGTCCAAAGTCAAGTTGCAGCTGTTCTGGTCCTGGTTTTCTGTAGCCAGATTTATCATAGAGCCAACCAAAGAGCGTACCATAGAGTGCAAAAACCGGTTGCCGACAATGTCATAGGTGAAAAGCGGTCCGTGAGTTTGCCACTCAGAATGCTCAATTTTGCAGCGGTTGTTGTCTTTAAGTGAGGCTGTCACACAGAAAGCTGAAAAATCGTGCTCCCCTGTCAAAATTGCAGCCGCCTGATTCAGCTTTTCTAAAGAAATTCGCCGGTTATCCTCCCAGCGCAGATTTCTGTAAATAGCAGATTTCTCGGTGGCATAAAGATAACGATAATGCCGCGAAACAGCATCATTCCGGGAGCGAAAATCGAAATTTACTTCGACTGCTGACTTGATCATTATTTCACGCGGCAGAAAGTTATTTATGGCATCTTTGAATCTGCCGGCTTCCAGATAGTGATCAATCTTAAAATTTGCCACCTGCCCTAAAGCATGCACACCGGCATCGGTCCGTCCGGCGGCGTTTATCCTGATTTTCTGGCCGGTGATTTTATAAATTGCATTTTCAATTGCATCCTGAATGGTCGAGGATACAGCCTGTGACTGCCAGCCGGAAAAGTTGGTTCCTTCGTATTCAATTAAGAGCCTGATATTTTTTTCTGCCATATATATAATCGCTATCAGGTTATATAAAACAGAGCCAGTAACAAACCGCCGCTGGAAACAGAAAAAACAGTTTCGTTCAGTCCGAATTTCTTAAGACTGAAGTAGGTTCTTGATTTATTCTTGCCGTAGCCGCGATTTTCTATCGCCTGTGCAATTTCGTCGGCACGTCCGGCGGTGGCTACAAAAACCGGGATTATTATACTCGATGATTTCCTGATACGATTATACAGTGAGCCGCCAAAACTGGCTCCCCTGAGTATCTGAGCATTTTTTATAGTCTTAAACTCTTCATATAAAACCGGAATAAAGCGAATGGCTATAAACAAAATCAAAGCTATATCATCAACCGGCAATTTTATCTTTTTTAGCGGGTTCATAATCCTGGCCAGCGAGTCGGCCAGCTCCGACGGCGAACTTGTCAGGGTTATCAAGAAAACAATCGAGACAAACAAAACCAGTCTCAGCGAATAGAAGACGCCATAATGCACAGCGCCCTCGGTCAGTTCATATGAAAGTATCGAAAATATAACCTGGCTGCCTTCGCCTGAAAAAATAAGATGAAATACTAATGTAAAAGCGACCAGCCATAAAATCGGCTTAAACCTGTCCATCAAGATTTTCTTGGTGATGCCGGACTGCAGTAAAGCAGCTATCAAAATTGCGAAAGCTGACAGGTAAAAAAGATACGATTTTGTAAACAAAGCTAATACGAGGACAAATAAGACGGGAATAATTTTGGCGCGGCTGTCGAGCCGATGCAAAAAAGAATCAAGCGGACGGTACTGCCCTAAGAGTACCTGGCTGCTGTTTATCATAGTCTGAATCAATCAGATTTCGACGGCAAAATCAAGTTTTGGTCTGACGGCTTATGGCCGGTTTGTTTTTCTTTACCACTGCTTGTTTGAGCTGGCAGGCAGCGCAGCCACTTTTGGCCGAAAATTGGCGATAGACATAGAAGGCTAAATAGGCCGCGGCACCAGACATTACAGCCCAGACGGCTATATCCTGAAACAAGATGTCCACTTACAAACCCATCCCGTCAAATATTTTATAGACCAGCCAACTGCCGGCATAGGCCAGTGTCGTCATATAGACAAATACAAAAACCGGATAGCGCATTTTGCCTGTCTCTTGCTTTATAGTCACCAAAGTAGCTCCGCATTGACAGCAGAGCGCAAAAAAGACCATAATCGAAATCGCCACCGCCGGACTAAAGACAGGCTGTCCGATTTTATCACCATGATCCCAGACTGCGCCGCGCAATTTACTGACCAGTGAGGAAGATTCCTCGTTAGTCTCTGAGCCCAAATTATAAATAGTTCCTAAAGTCGCCACCACTACTTCTCTGGCCGGAAACGAAGCCAGCGCCGCCAGAGTTATCTTCCAGTCCCAGCCCAGCGGTTCAAAGAGCGGCTCAATAACCCGCCCCAGCCTTCCGAAATACGAATTTGTCAGATGAGCGCCGGCTTCTTCGTTAGAGATTTTTGATCTGTTTGCTTCGTACTGATCGTCAAAAACTACGGCTTCGTATTGGGCAGCGTAGTCGGCAGAGATTTCATCTGAGTGCGGATAATAACTTAGCGCCCAGATTACAATCGTAATTGCCGCAATTAAAGTTCCGGCACGTTTCAAAAATGACTTGGTGCGACCAAGTACACGGGTAGCCACCGCGCGCAGAGTCGGCATTTTGTATGACGGCATCTCCATCATGAATGTGCTTTGTTCAGATTTGATTATCGTCTTCAAAATGAAAGAAACGCCGATTGCCACAACAAGTCCCAGCAGGTAAAGCGCTGTCAGCACCAGTCCCTGAAGGTTAAAA
>JADFLZ010000421.1 GCA_022564135.1 Candidatus Zixiibacteriota bacterium | reverse complement strand
TCCCGAAGACGACCCACGCCAGCGCCTACCTGATATCTCACTCGCCAAGGAGCGGCTAGACTGGGAGCCGAAGGTTTCGTTACAGGAAGGGCTGAGCAAGACAGTTAAATGGTTTCGGGAGATACATGGTGAAAACTGAATGCTGCGGAAAGAACCGACGTTCGCTCTACTGTCCTGAGTGCGGAGAATGCCTTGACACCGAGACGTTTGACGGCCCTGGACTAGTGATTTACCTGAAAAAACATAAGCACGTCCAGTGTTCGAGTTGTAGTCGATTGCACCGACAATCACATCATCAAAGCCGTCATTATTTACATCACCAACCGGACCAACGTTGTACCCAAACCTGTCTCCTATGTTTTCGCCCGAAAATGCATAAAGCGTATCACCGGTTTTACCTGAAAAAACGTAGGCACGGCCAGGATCAGTATTCATCGTAAATGTTTGCGGAGCCCCAACAATAATATCAGCATAACCATCATTGTTGACGTCACCAGCCGATTCTACGGAATGTCCGAAAATAAGATTATTTATGGTCCCAGTAAATACGTAGAGCGTGTCACCGGTAAGCCCCGAAAACACGTATACCCTTCCTGCAAAATGCTCGCCTGCATTATTGTATTGGGCACCAATAACAAAGTCGTCATAGCCGTCGTTGTTTACGTCACCAGCTGATGCCACCCACTGCCCGAACCAGTCTGCTGCGGCTTCACCATCATAAATGTAGGTTGGCGGACACTGCCCGCGCGTAAGCTGTGTAGAAAACAATAAAAATATAAGTATTGTAAGAAGTTTTAATTTCATATGCATCGATCTCATTTTTGGGCTTGAACAAGTCGGGGACTCAACGATGCAGCGCCCTGTCTTCAAATCAATATAATCTATCTTCTCTATTTTGCAATAGACTTTATCCAGTGACGTGGCAGTTCAAGCCAGGCTCAAAAAGAAACCCTAAGCCCGAAATAATACTGCCGCGGGTTCCAGTAGTTAATCGGCAGCTGCTGTTTGATTTGGTATTTCTGTTCGCCGGTTAAACCTGTCCGATCGGGAGTGCTATTGGCTTGAACGAATGTCACTCCCTCAGGTGTGGTCAGCCAGCCGGTTCTGTCTGGCTCGCCGGTGCCGTTCCAGACATCAGAAACATTGGCCCGGTTAAGTAGATTGTTTGCGCTTATATAGGGTGTAATTTGGACATCTCCATTATCAAATGTCTTCTCTAATCGGAAATCAATTGTAGCCGTCCAGGCACCACGCCTCGAGTTTCTCGAATCTATCTGGATGGGAGCGAATGCTCCAAGTGTTGCTTCGTTGAATACCTGCAGAGGAGTATAAGGCAGACCGCTGCCTGCCCTGAAAATTAGATTCAGGAATAATCCGTCGAGAGCACCAGCTCGACTTAATCTCTCGCTTTCTTTGTTCCTGAAATCAAATTCAAGAATTCCTACCAGTTTGTGAGTTTGGTCATAATCCAGTGGTGGAGTTATGAAATTCGGCGTATTGGAATTGACCCAGGCAATATTTCCGAATGAATTCGGATAAGAGCCGGAACCAGTTGCATCAGAATAAGTGTAGCCCAGACGCAGCCGGGAATTATCGCCAGTTTGAATATCGGCAGCCAATTCTACTCCAAAAACATTTACTTCATCAGAATTTCGATATGAAGCGAAGGAAGTCGGTAACGAAGGTTGATTGAATATCTGAATTTGTCCTTCTGATCTCTTAAGATAAACATTCAGCTCAACAGATGAATTTTTGTCCCATTCAAATCGCGGTCCCCCTTCGATAAACATACCCTTTTGTGGTTCCAATGAAGAATTCCCAAGGGCAACAAAGTAGCCCCCTGTGCTAATTTTGAAGTCGAAAAATTCATAATCATTGTAAATGAATTTGAATGGAACTGTCTGATAATTGATTCCGGCATTGGCGTGAAGTTGGAATTTATCAGAAACAGTTACTCTGACAGAAGTATTGGCAGAAATTCTCTTGAACTTGTCCACCTTTTTCATGTCTTCCAATTCCAAGCTCTGAATGCCGGCATCATTAGTAAAGATTGTGTCAAACTGTAGAGAATCAGGGTCAAGCGGCAGCCGAAGATTTCTAGGAGTTAGTGCGTCATAGTCAAAGATGGCAAGACGAGCGCCGCCCTTAAACTCTATCCAGCCTAAATCAAGTTTGTTCTCGACAAAAAACGACAGCTCGGTCGGGTGTTTTGTTTCATTCTTCCAGTCAGATGGATCGGCTTCATTGCCAAATTCATCGTAGCCATAATTTATGGCATCCTGAAATCCAACGCCGGATGATCCTCTAAACACTAGAGTGGGAAACAAATGCTGATAGAATCTGATCTTGCTTTTGTTGTATTCAATTCCCATAATTGCACTATGAGTTTCTGAAAACTGATGTTGGAATCGTCCCTTAAGACTTAACACTTCGGACTTATGCTTCATATAATTGGCGTAAACATGCCCCTCGTCACCACCCACTACAAAACTTCGTAGCTGCCCGTCTACTGTTATTGTATCCGTTATAACGGGTGTAGTGGGGTCATCAAAAGACCTGTACAGATTACCAGACAGATTTCCAGGGTTGCCGTTTGGCCGACCGTAAGCCCAGAGGTCGTCACGGTAAACGCCGTCGCCAACAAACCGCTCGGCCTTGAAGAATGCAGCAGAAAGTGACAAAT
>JADFLZ010000420.1 GCA_022564135.1 Candidatus Zixiibacteriota bacterium | reverse complement strand
GTCGGGAATTCGCCGGATGAAAAGCTGGTCGTCTTCCTGCAGCAATATCATTCTTTCTGCGGGATTTCTAAGATTGACATAAATAATCTCAACTCTGCCGACAGAATCTACTCTGGCAATCTCTGCTCCAAAGCGAAAGGCGCTTCGCTTAAAAGAGCCCGCCAAAAATATCAAATCCTCGACAGACATGCCCTCGTAAAGATCGAAAACTCCGGGGCGTTTAACTTCCCCCTCTATATAAACTATCCTGTCCCATTCAATATCTTTAATTGAATAAACATGCAGAGAATCAAGGTCTATTAATTTCAGGTCATGTTTTTCATCACCGGCCAAAGCTTTACTCAGATCTATCGGAATAATTTGGGTCCGAAAGTTGGCATGGCGGCGATACAATTCGGCCCGGTCATAGTAGACATCATAAAGCTGGAGCTGTGCTCTTTTTAACAAATCCGAGACGCGAGTCGAGTCATTTCTTTCATAAAAACCGGGATGCCTCACATGGCCGGTAATAGAAACCATGTTATGCTTAAAATCGAATATTGAGGCTACGGTGAGGCGGTCTCCATCCTGCAGAACTATGGCATCAACCGGCCCCTTTGCCTGATTAAGGTTTAAGTCCAATACTTCCCATTCTGATTTTCCGGCAATACGCTCAAGCATTACCCGGTCCAGATGAGCCTCTGCTGTCGGCTGACCTGCCAAAGCCAGAATATCCAGAGCTGTCTCCTGACCAATCAATTCATATTTCGCCGGGCGCTTGACCGCGCCGCGTATCGCCACCCGCGTTCCTGCTACCGGCACAAAAATCAAATCTCCTGTCTGAAGTCTGACATCAATAGAGTTATCACCCTCCAGCAAGAACTTATATAAATCTACTACTGCCTGTTCTTTGCCGGAGCGCATCAGTTTGATATTTCGCATTGAGCCGCGCTGATTGGGACCGCCCGCTGTGTAGACTGCATTAAAAAGCGATGTCAAAGATGATACAGTATATGCACCCGGGCGCTTTACTTCGCCTGTTACAAAAATCCTGATAGATCGAATCTTTCCCAGAGATATTGTCAGATTATAGTCGGAGTATACTTTTGAAAACTGCTTGATCGCCCTGGCCTTAAATTGCTCCAGAGTTAAGCCCCAGACAACCAGCTCCCCGACCTGAGGCACAAAAATTTTCCCCTCGCGGTCAATCGTCAAATTATATTCTTTTTCAACCCGGCCCCACAAGTAAATGAGAACGTTGTCTCCCGGACCGAGTACATAATCACTTGTAGTTGCAATATCTACTGGTTGAGTAATGTTTTCCGCATCCTCAAACAGATCCATCCCAAAAACCTTTAAGTCTTCGAAGGCAACCAGCTTTTTCTTGCCAGGTACGACGGCAATTTCCTGGCGCTGTTGGTGCCTGGCCAGGCTGCTTGATTGTGTCAAGTTTCTTGTCTCTTTGTTTCTGAGGTCGAGCTGGAAATTCGTACTATCTTCGTAAATCTCAGGAGTCTTGTATACTCCCGGCTTATCCGGCAACCCCGACTTACGGGCTTTATAGAGCTTCATCAGTTCTGCTTTTTGCTCAACTGGCACATTTGACAAGTCTTGAGCGACTAGCTCCCTGAACCAATTGAGAGAAACCAGAATTATGACAAAAGTAATAAAGAAAATTATCTTTCGCATTTTACCTTCCTATTGTTTTCCATTGCATTCCTTGGCAACTCATTGATTAGCAAGGAGAATGCCACTGCCGATTTCAACATTGTAACTTCTTGACTCTCAATCGATTGACTTGATAATCCTGCTGCTTGAGAACCGGGCTACCAGCACCCTTTAAGAAAATTCTTCCGATATTATGGTGCCTGCCTTTCCCGCTTAGTTAAAATGAAGTAGAAAATATTAATTTATGCCCCGCAGTTTAAATCCGCGCTCTTAACTGTATGAGCCGTAATTGCTTTTAATTCTCTTAAGTTAAATTCGACTGGGGATTATTGTTGGACGTTTCGCTGCATCGCTTCGTCTACAAACTAATGCGGTCTAAAAAGTTAATCTCTAATTAGAAGTAAGGAAAAGAGTCCCTCCCCTTGACAGGGGCAAGGGCTTATAGTAACTTCCAAACTTATTTTGGGTGACGGATATTGCAAGATAATGAATTCTAGAAGGCAACCGGGTTGGGAACAGTTGGAGAATGCCCTCACGATTTCCCTTAACCTATGAATTGAAATTAACTGCGGGAATAATTTCCGCCTGATTTTTTGGAGATGAGGATGAGAATTCTCTATAGAGTAATTACATTACTATCCTGCCTGATTTTGTTTTCCACCAGCCTGTTTGCAGGCGGTTTTGAGAACATAAACATCGGCCTTAAAGCAACTGCCATGGGCAGTGCCTATCGTGCTCTGGCTGATGATTGGACTGCTGCTTATTATAATCCGGCCGCATACGCCTTGATTAATGATAACCAGCTTGGAGGAAATGCCGCCTTTGGACATTACCGCCAGACATTGGTCCCCAATTTCAGAAGAACCAGTGGCACTGATTCTTTTGAAACCGGCTTTTTTAATGACAGAGAAATGTATAATGCCCATGAAATCCTTTCAAACCCTTCCGGTGGATTAGTTCTCAGGCTGCCGGTCTGGGGTGAAACGGTCTTTGGTTTCTTTATTTATCAGCCGTTTGACTACAACACCACCTGGACATTA
>JADFLZ010000419.1 GCA_022564135.1 Candidatus Zixiibacteriota bacterium | reverse complement strand
TTAAATTCTCTTTAGATAATGATTTCTCCATTTCAGCAACGGTGAAGACGCCGTCTTTGCGAATCAGCTTATCATCAAACCAGATTTCGCCGCCGCCATATTCCGGACGCTGAATCAAAACTATATCCCAGTGTATCGAAGAAGCATTGCCGTTGGAGGCTTCGTCATAGCACTGACCGGGTGTCAAATGAAACGAGCCGGCAATTTTTTCATCAAAGAGAGTGTCTTTCATCGGGTGCAGAATAAAGGGATTGACACCGATAGCAAATTCGCCGACATAGCGGGCGCCATCGTCAGTATTAAAAATCTTTTCCATTTTATCACTGTGAGCATCGGCAGTCGATTTTATGATTTTGCCGTTTTTGAAAGTCAGCTCGATATTGTTGTAAACATTCCCCTGATAGAGCGAGGGAGTGTTATATCTGATGGTGCCGTTTATCGAATCGCGTACCGGGGCAGTGTAAACTTCGCCGTCGGGGATATTGCGCTCGCCGTCGCATTTTACACAGGGGATATCTTTGATTGAAAATGTCAGGTCGGTGCCGGGGGAGACTATGCGGACTTTGTCGGTGGCAGCCATCAGCGCAAAAAGTTTGTCCTGAGCTTTGGACATTTTGGCGTAATCGGCACAGCAGACATCAAAATAAAAATCTTCAAATGCTTCCTGCGAAGTTTCGGCTAATTGTGCCATAGCGTTGTTGGGGTAGCGCAGCACCACCCATTTTGTGCGTTTGACGCGTTCTTCTAAATGAACCGGTTTATAGAAAAGTGAATTGAATTTTTGGATCTGTTCTTCCGGGATATCGGCCATATCAAAGGGGTTGTCTGAGCCGCGCAGACCGATATAGGCATCGGCGCGTTTCATCAATTCAAGATGCAGATCGGCCTGTTTTTTGAACTGGTCATCGCCGGCATTTTTGACCCATTGGCGCAGCAGCGACTCATCGTTGTAATACCAGAAAGGGATGGCGCCTTTTTCGGTGGCGATACGGATAATTTGTTTGCCCAGTTCCAGGGTTTCTTTGCCTTTGATTTCAAGGTAGAGAACTTCGCCGGGCTCGAGTTTGACTGAGTATTCGATTAACTGACGGGCCAGAACTTCGTTGCGCTTATCTTTCATTATTTGTCCTCAATTATGTAAGTCTGAATTTAATTGTAGTTGTTACTTCTGACTCAACTGGTCGTCCATAGCAAATAGCCGGACTGTATTTGTACTGGCTGACCGCTCTAACGGCAGCATCCTCCAACATTTTAATATCGCTTTGAACTACTGTGACATTTCTTACTTGGCCATTGATATCAACAATATAAGTCAGAATTACGTCACCTTCAATGCCGGCCTGTCTGGCCAAGCGAGGATAAACTGGGTCAACTTTTTCGACTAATGCAGGTTCGCTGTCACATATTGAAGGAGCGCAAGTTGGTGCCTCCGAGCAAGAAAGCAGTATGGTAAAGAATGAGAGTATAAATACTAGCGTCGAAGTGTGAACCCAATAAGGGCTCTGTTTCGATATAATTGAATACACGATATCCCAACCTTATTTATCACTCAATATAGAATCAGTCAGCACTATCGTCAATAGTAGAGAATGTGAGGGCTTTCCTGCGATTTTGCTTGAGTCCGACAGGAATTATCCTGTATTTACAAGTTCGATCAGAACAAATATGCAGAAAAACAAACTAAATTTCCTTTATACGAATATTGGCCGGGGCCATCCCTTTTATTTAGACGGCATAGTCGAGCTTGCTGGAGAGAGCGAGAAATTCGAGCTGTCAATTTCAGACGTCTTTGAATCTTCAAGTGACATTTCATGTCTTAGTTGGCAATTAGCCAGGGCTTTATATAAAATAGGCTCGGCGGATTCTTTAGTCGGCCGGATTTACAACAAACTTCGCGATTCCGGAGACTATAGCCGGCAAGGCTTGGCCATGAGAATAATGGGGCGGGACATTGAAAAAAAATATCATGGTGATTCGGCACCGCTGATTGTAGCTCATCCTATTCTGGTGGGAATGCTCTCAGGCAGGAAGAATCTGCTATATCAGCATGGCGAACTGGCCGTTCCAAAGCAGGCCATAGTGACCGGAGCGGAATATGTTTTTGTGCCGACAGAAAAAGCTGCCGAGCCTTTTATCAGCAGCGGTTACTCAAGTTCAAACGTAATAGTAACGGGTCTTTGTATTGAGCCTTGTATAGTAGAGCAGGCCGAGACAGCTTTCAAAAAGAGAATGTCCAGACTCGACAGTTCAGATTTTTTGACTGGCGCATTTTTCAGCTCCGGCGCCGAACCAAAACCGCATATTGAAAAGTTAGTAATGGCAGCAGTTTCAATAGTAGAGCAGAGTCACAAAGTAATTATGTTTGCTAAAAAAGATGGCGATCTGGCCAGTATGATAAAGCGTGAATTTGAAAACAGAAATACTGAACTGATAGTAGTAGACGACAAATCTCAAGAAGTCGAGAGTGGTTCAAGCGCCGTTCTTTGTGTTTATGCCGACAGAAAAACCGAGACTGAACTCGTCTGCCGGTTTTTTGATAAGCTGGACTTTTTCGTGGCGCCATCCCATGAGCGCAGCAACTGGGCTATGGGATTAGGTTTGCCAATGTTTATTTTAGAGCCAGCCATCGGGCCGTTTTCGCCGTTAAATCGGGAGATTTTGCTGGAAGCTGGTGTCGCAGAAAGTATGAATTCAGCCG
>JADFLZ010000418.1 GCA_022564135.1 Candidatus Zixiibacteriota bacterium | reverse complement strand
TAAATTGGAGAGTATATTCTTTGATTACAAATCTATTGGGCTGCTGATATTTCATCGTAAATTACACCTTATGCAGTCTGATATAAGGTATTAGGTCAACCTCAGTTAGAGGACGTATTTTGAAATTCTCGCATTTAATTATCTCGCTATCCACTATGTTTCTTCTTGTGGCTGTTTCACCTGCTCATTCCCAGTGCCCGCCGGTCTATATCTTCACCGGCGAGGCGGGTGACAACTTAGGTCGTTCGGTTGCTTCGGCCGGTGATGTCAATAACGACGGTTTTGATGACCTGATCGTGGGAGCTTTTTTCAATGACGCTGGCGGCTCCAGTGCCGGGCGGGCCTATGTCTTTTCCGGTCAGACCGGTGATACGCTTTATGTTTTCAACGGCGAGGCGGCGGGTGATCAGTTCGGTATATCGGTCTCATCAGCTGGTGATGTAAATAATGATGGCTATTCCTACTTCATTATCGGCGCTCCTGGCCAAAACTCCCGTGCTGGCCGGGCATATGTCTTTTCCGGACAAACTGGCGACACTCTTTATGTCTTCACAGGTGAGGCCAGCTCTGACATATTTAGTATTTCTGCTTCGTTTGCAGGAGACGTAAATAATGACGGATTTGATGATATAATAGTGGGAGCATATTCGAATGATGCAGGAGGTGCCGATGCGGGCCGGGCTTATGTATTTTCGGGCAAAACTGGCGACACTCTATATATCTTTACGGGCGAGGCTGCAGGTGACCAATTCGGCTATACGGTTAATTCAGCAGGTGATATAAATGGTGATTCTTATGATGATGTAATAGTCGGCGCACCGTTTAATGATGAGTCGGGTTTAGATTTTGGGCGGGTATATGTATATTCAGGACGAACTGGCGATACATTAATAACTTTTAGCGGTGATAACAGTTTTGATTTTTTTGGTGCAAGGGTAGCATCGGCAGGTGATATTGATAGCGACGGTTTTTCTGATATTATAGTGTCGGCTTTTACAAGTGATTCCGGGGGCACAGAGTCCGGAAGAGTATATGTCTATAGTGGCTGTGATTTGAGCTGTTGTGTCGGCGACCGCGGCGACTTAAATGGCGACGGTAACGATGCCAATATACTTGATTTGACTTTTGCAGTTGATCGAATTTTCCGGGGCGGGTCGGCCTCAGACTGCTCCGAAGAAGCAGACATAAATGACGATGGAACACCCCATAACATTCTTGATTTAACTTTTCTGGTAGATAGAATTTTCCGCGGCGGCCCGGCACCGGGACCGTGTAATTGATATGAATTGTAGGTCAGGAAGCTTGTCTTCCTGACATGTTTAGTCTGAATCGTCAGGACCACGCCAAGGAGGCGGGTACTGACCTACACAAGAATTTAAGGGACTGACCCTTCGACTCCCTAGAGCACTTGGGACCTTGTCCGCTCAGGGTGACGATTGCATTACGTATCAAAATTATTTCTTCCCGAACAATCTGCTCAATATCGTGCCGCCGCCACTGTTGCCGAATTCTTTGGTTTCGGCTATGACTGCGGCGCCGACTGAGTCGCCCCAGACATTGACTGTCGTCCGGCATCTATCTAAGAACCAGTCGATCGCAAATATCAGACCGATGCCTTCAAGCGGCAATCCGACGGCATTTAAGACCATGACCATCATTACTGTACCGGCGTGCGGTATACCGGCTGCGCCGACAGAGGCCAATGTCGCAGTCAAAAAGATGATTACCTGCTGACCGAAGGTTAATTCTATGCCCCAAATCTGGGCGATAAACATGGCCGCCACAGCTTCGTAAAGGGCGGTGCCGTCCATATTGATAGTCGCACCTAATGGCAAAACAAACGAAGCGGCGCGGCTGTCGACTTTATTCTTTACTTCAACCGATTCGATTGTAATCGGCAATGTTGCTGACGAAGAAGCAGTCGTGAAAGCGGTTGTCAAAGCCGGTCCCATGTTTACGAAGTAGGGGAATGGTTTTCTGTTGCCCAAATATTTAAGTAATAGCGGCAGGGTTATCAGGCCATGAATTGACAGGCCTAAAATTACAGTAAACGAATACCAGCCCAATCCGGAAACTAACTGTTCGACCGAGTCGCGGTTTTGGGCAATGATGGTGCCTATCAAAGACATAACACCCAGAGGGGCCATATAAATTATCAGGTGGACGATTTTCATCATAGCCAGGCTGAAGCCTTCGAAGAAACTTATGACTGTTCTGGCTTTTTCGCCGATGGCCGAAAGCACTCCGCCCAGCAGCAGTGAAAAAACTATCAGCGGTAAAATCTTGCCGTCGGCGGCCGCCTTGAAAACATTTTTGGGAACGAGCCCGATGATGACATCAAGTATGCCCTTTTTATCACTAGACTTGACCAGATCAGGAATCTCGGTCTGCCAGAGTTCGACCCCGCTGCCCGGACTAATGATATTGACCAGAATCAGGCCGACCAAAACCGACATGCCGGTAGTGGTCATATAGAACAAAATAGTCTTGCCGCTGGTGCGGCCGAGTTTACTGATATCGCCCAGCGAGGTGATGCCCACTATCATAGTGGCCACAACCAGAGGAATGACTACCATATTAAGGGCGTTTAAAAAGATAGTGCCGATAAAGGCAGTAGCCAGGAAAACATCTCCAAGCCAGAGCCCGCCCATAACGCCCAGGGCCGCTCCTGCAATCATGCCGATAAGAATAATATTGCC
>JADFLZ010000417.1 GCA_022564135.1 Candidatus Zixiibacteriota bacterium | reverse complement strand
TCCAGCCTCTGCGGCCATCGTAGTTGGCAATGCCCACGGCCAGCAACTGGCTATTTTCATAAAGACCAAAATAAGCAACACCCTCTTGCTGCATTTCTTTAGACATCATGGCCCGGCTGTCGCGGCCCTGGGGCTTAAAGGGAAGGCCGGCATCGGCCCATAGATTGACTATCTCTTCATAGTCGTCGATTGACAATTTTTTTATTACTTCAGACATAGTATAGTTATGTAAATATATGAAAAGAGATGACAGAATTGACACTTATTTTTGAGCGATAAGCTGACTGACTCTATTATAGTTGTCTCTGGCAGCAGCAGATTCCGGAGCTATATTTATGGCGGCCCGGTAATGCATTTTGGCATCGGCAAATTCCCCTGTTAACTCCCAGCACTGGCCCAGGGCCAGATAGATATTGCTGCGCAGGGCCGGTTCTTTGACCGGCAATTTAGTAGCTTCCCTGAAGCGGCCAATAGCTGTCTCCAATAGACCGTGATCCTTATTTATAAGCCCCAGATAGTAGTAGCTGCCCCAGTAATTGGGGTCTTGTGCTATCAGGCTGGTCAATGAGATTGAAGCAGAGTCGAGCTTGCCCTGAAAGTAAAGACTCAGACTTGCCGCAAATTGCGCTCTAATTGCCGGCGGCGCCGAGTTGACATACAGTCTGTTTTCTACTGGCCGGGGATAAGCCTTGATTACGGGGATATTTGAGCTGCACCCGCAAACAATCAGGCAGAGCACAAGCAGCTGTATTTTAGCATATTTCAATTTCATGGCGATAACCTCGGTCTATTACTTAAATCGGAATTTAAGACTGCAAAATTTAATGCAACTTTTGGACAGTTTTTTCGATTGGATAATAGAGCCAGAAATAGTTATTATTTGGCAGTTAACATTCTGATTTTGATTTACGGAGGCATTAATTGAACCAGCCTGTTTTACCAGTTTTTTATAAGAACCCCGGTCTGGCCGCTGTTTTTTCTTTTTTCTATATGGGTATAGGGCAGATATACAACGGTCAAATTTATAAGGGAATTGCGTTTTTGATAGCTTATTCTATCTCCTGGCTGCTGATGAATCTTTGGATCGGTTATTTGACCACACCAATTCTCTGGTTTTACGGCATTTACGATGCCTACAAATCTGCTGAAAAAATAAACGTGGATATCGCCCGCCGCGCCGGCGACCGTTCCGGAGTAAATTGACAAGTCTGGAAAGAAGCGCTTTAGCAGCTTCGAAATCAAAATGCTCTTAGCCTTAGATATTGGCAACACCAATACCGTAGCCGGAATCTTTGACGGCAAAAATCTCCTGCATCAAAACAGAAGCGTAACCGACAGAGACTCAAAAGCAGAAGAACTTGCTGATTCATTTGAAAACTGGCTGAAAGAATCCAAAGTCAAAAAAGAAAAGATCAAATCTGCTATAATCTGCTCGGTAGTGCCTCCTGTAAGCGGCGCCTTTAAGCAGATGGTTCAGAGCTTGTTTAATATAGACGCTTTGATTCTTTCATCAGAACTGCCACTGCCGATTAAGATAGATATTGACTCCCCGGAGCAAGTCGGCGCCGATCGCATTGCCAATGCCGTAGCGGCTTTTTCAAAATACGGCGGAGAATGTATAGTGGTCGATTTTGGCACAGCTACAAATTTTGATATTGTAAATAAAAACGGTGATTATATCGGCGGCGTACTGCTGCCGGGACCGGAAACGTCGATGGCAGAACTTGCCCGCAAAGCAGCGCAGCTGCACCTGGTAGATATTGAACCTCCTGAAAATGTAATAGGACGGACCACAACCGAAGCCTTAATGTCCGGTCTGTTTTTTGGCACCGTCGGGCAGGTTGATTATATGGTCGAGCGGATTATTGATGAAGCCAAATTTAACAAGCCGACAGTCATTGCTACCGGCGGTCTGGCAGAAAAATTCGTCAGTTTCTCAAAATTTATTCAGAGTACCGAGCCGGATCTGACTCTGGCAGGTTTGCAAATAATCAGCGAATATAACAGCCGCTAAAATCAGATTTTAAACGACTCTTCGAAGTTGAACTTAAACCCCTTAGGGTTGTATGAGCCGCTTTCTCTGTCGACCGTATAAAAGGGATGGTAGTCGCCGGCCACAATCTTTTTAACCATTATGATCAGTTGGTCGACTTCTGCTTTGGTGTTGTAGATGCCGAAAGAGACGCGAATAGTACCGGGAAGTTCAGAGCGGTCGCGGTTTAGGATTTGCTTTTCGACAATTTTTTCTTCTTCGCAATCCAGATTAAGAAGTGATTTTACATAGGGCTGAGCACAGAAACAACCCGAGCGTACACCGATGGCGCCTTCAAATCCTAAAATCGCAGCCGCCAGATTATGACGCACGTCTTCAATGTTGAAAGAAATCACACCAAGTCTTTCAGAAGTTGTCTCCGGGTCATTGTCGCCATAGATTATTACTTCGGGAATACAATTTAGCTCTGTTAAAGCATAGGCCGCCAGTTCCGATTCATGTTTTACTATCGACTCCCAGCCGACCGCCTGCAGCAGCTTGATGGCTTTAGCCAGCGCCACCACCCCGACTATGTCGGGAGTGCCGGCTTCTTCTTTTTCCGGAGGCTCGGTCCAGTAAGCTTCTTCTAAAGTGACAACATCAACCACCCCGCCGCCGACTACTTCGGGTTCGCCGGCAATAAATGTTTCTTTGTCACTCACCAGCACG
>JADFLZ010000416.1 GCA_022564135.1 Candidatus Zixiibacteriota bacterium | reverse complement strand
CACTGACAATGGAGTAAGACATTATAGTGGGACCAAAAATGATATCATAAACGGTACTCCTCTTAACAATCATACTGATTATTTCTTCAGGGTAGAAGCCTACTCGTTCAACAGCGACCCGCTGGCTTCGCCAAAAACTCTTAGTTCTTCAGCGGTCTTGAAAGTGACTCCGCAGCGCCCAATTGCCGGAACTGAATTTAGTTTCGATTTTGCCGATACCCTTTCTGTCACTCACGTTACCGGTCTGTCGGATGGAGTAGTGACACCTCTCATTATAGATCCTGATAAATTGACCGGCGACGGTTATATGGTGGTATTTGAAGAAGACACCTTACTGGGCCCAGTCTGGCATTTGCTGAATACCACGACCGGAGACACCGTGCTGTATCAAGTAACCAATCAGACAGGAGACGATGACTATGTCATTGTTGACGGTATGCTGATTACAGTAAGCGGACCCTCAGTACCCGGTATGAAAGATTGGGAGATACCGACCGGTACCCGAAGATTTACCTGGGCTAATGCTGACGGCTTTGGCTGGGAAGGATTCAATGGCGCCATGGGCTGGGGCGGACCCGGCGATACTCATGGTTTCGGAACTTTTACACCAATGCCTCCCAGCACTCATGTTACTGTTCTGCTCGTTTTGGCACAGGTTGATACACTGGACGGTACAGATACTTTGGGCAGCTTTACATTTGATCAGACGGGGGCGGACACAAATGTATCATACGCCTATCGATACGGCCGTGGCTTTACGTCTGCACCCGCCCAACCGGAATTTGCACCATTTATGATTGACGTTACTAATGGTGGATATCGTTTTCAGGACTTCACTCAGAGCGTGCCTCTGTCGGCCTGGAATATGGACGTAAGTCCTCCGCAGAGACTGGCAGTAGGTTATTTGGAGAATAACGCCGTCGACGGAAGGCTTGATGGGAAATACTTCCCGGGATCATTCACTATTTACGACAACGTTGCTGGCACTGGTCCTCGAGAGTGGCTGTGGATCTTCCTTGAAGATTATTCAACTACTCCTAATGCTGCATATATGGGCGACGCCATTGGTGATTCAATGCCAGTTCTCTGGTGGGTCATGCCTAACCGAAGAGGCGTTGTACCATTTTCAGAAGACTCAACTGGGCAAGACCAGTTTCTTTTGATTTCGAATCACATCAACACTGCCGTTGATGTATTTACTTTTACGGCAACTGCCCCCTCTGTCAGCTTGACCGGAGAGCAGTTCCTGGATGATATCAAGACTGTTCCTAACCCCTATTACCTGTTCTCTTCGTATGATAACAGCTCAAACAGTCGTATCTTGAAATTCATAAACCTGCCGGCTACCTGTGAAATCTCGATTTACAATCTGGCCGGACATTTCATTACCAGAATCTCAAAAGATGATCCTACAACAACTGAAGCAACCTGGAATGTTGAAAACGACTTTAACGTACCGGTTGCATCTGGAATCTATATCTATGTTGTAGATGCTCCTGGCTTTGGTCAGAAGATTGGCAAAATGGCCATATTCACTGAAATTGAAATCTTAGGTCAATACTAATTAAAGAGGATAGATATAATGAGAAACAAAACATTTTTGCTTATAGTTGCTCTGTTCTTATTGACCTTTCAGTCAATAATGGCAGGCAATGAAAACCGCTTAGGTACGGCTGGTGCTCCGGAGCTCTTGATTCCGGTCGGCTCCCGTGGTACAGCCATGGGAGGAGCAGTAGTTGCCAACTCCTATGGCATTGACGCTATATACTGGAACCCGGCCGGCCTGGCCTGGCTGGAAGGCACTGAAGCCATGGCCTCTCTCCTGCCCTATATAGCTGATATAGATGTTACATATTTTGCTATTGGCCAACAGATTGAGGATTTTGGTGCTCTGGCACTTTCTGTAAAAATTGTTAGTGCAGGCAAAATCGAAGAGACAACAGATGCGTTTCCAAATGGGACCGGCAGCATTTTCGAGCCGACCATGGCAGTGATCGGCTTGACCTTTGCCAAAGCAGTCAGCACTCAGGTCAATTTTGGTATTACCGGAAGATATATTCGCGAACAGATTTTCGAGGTATCAGCATCCGGACTGTCATTTGACTTTGGATTTACCTATGAGCCCAGAATTTATGGGCTGACCCTCGGACTGGCAATCCGAAATTATGGTCCTGACATTAAGTTTTCGGGCAGTGGATTCGAGAGATTAGATGCTAACAATCGTCCGGTCGCTTCAAGTGATGCAGGTGCAGAACTGCCAACATCGATTGACTTAGGTCTTGCCTATAATTTCATGAATGAAGGACTCAACTCAGCTACTATGTCAACTAACTTCCGCTCCAATAACCTTTCCAATGACAATTGGAACAGCGGTGTGGAATATGTTTATGACGAGCGTTATTCGCTCAGAGCCGGCTATAATTATTCAGCCCAGGATAATTACCTGTATGGCTTCTCGCTGGGTGCCGGAGTTTCTGTCGACCTTGGCGAAGATGCCAGACTGACATTTGAATACTCCTGGACCGATACCGAAGTATTCAGTAGTAACCAGTACTTTACCATGAAAGCCAGCTTCTAAGAGCCAGCGTAGTAATAGAGCACAAAAGCCGGGTGACTACTTTAGTCCCCGGCTTTTTTTATGCGCTTGAGTTAGATAGCTCTCAGGTTAATCAGGGTCTGCGCTTAGATTTGCGCTGGCTTTCCC
>JADFLZ010000415.1 GCA_022564135.1 Candidatus Zixiibacteriota bacterium | reverse complement strand
TCAACTCCCAGTTCCTCCAGAGATTTAGTAGCAATTGCCGAAAGTTTTTGATCAAAGGCGGGCAAAATCCTGTTCTGTCCCTCTACCAGTATGATTCTGGCTGTCTTAGGGTCAAAAGACCTGTACTCGCGGCTGATAGTGTAGCGCGTGATTTCACCAACGGTACCGGCCAGTTCAACCCCGGTCGGTCCGCCGCCGACTATGACGAATGTCAGAAGTTGCCTGCGGGTAGTATCATCTTCGGCCAGTTCTGCTTTTTCAAAGGCTGATAAAATACGCCGCCTGATCTCCAGAGCTTCTTCAATGGTCTTAAGTCCGGGAGCGAATCTGCTCCAGTCGTCATGGCCAAAATAATGGTTTCTTGAACCGGCCGCGACTATCAGGCTGTCATAGTCAGCCACCCGGTTATCATCCATGAAAACTCTCTGTGATTCAATATCAATATCTCTGACCTCAGCCATAATAGTACGAGTGTTTTTGTTCTTGCGAAGGATTGCTCTTATTGGTGAGGCAATATCAGCGGGAGACAGCCCGCCCGTGGCAACTTGATACAGAAGAGGCTGAAACAAATGAAGATTACGTTTATCTATGAGCGTAACTTTGACCGGTGCATTTCTCAAGGCTTTAGCAGCATTAAGACCGCCAAAGCCGCCGCCTATAATTACTACCCGATGAATTTTCGTTTGGTCCGTCATTATATAAATTGAAACGCACCGATTATCAGCTGAGTTCTCTTTACTGCTTAAAAAATTGCTCTATCCTGTTGGTAAAGGCTGTGCCGGTTTTGCTTGCCGAGAAGCCCAGCAGGCCGCTTAATTCTGACAAAGTCTCATAGAAGCGTATTCTAACCATAATTTCGTTAAGCTCAGCATCGGTCAGCTCACTTTGAGCATCAAGAAGATTAATGATATTCAGTTTACCTGCATCATAGCGCCCGATAACTGTTTCAAGGTTTAGCCGCGCCAGATCGAGCCGGCGGTAGACCGCGGGCAGCATATCAAGGCCGGCTGCCATTTTTTGAAATTGAGAAAATATCTGGCCGCTGACTTTTAGCCGTTGGTTATCGGTTTCAAATTCAAGTCTGCTGTAATTTGAACTCAGCTTGCGTCCTTCTTTGATTCTGTCTGTCCCTAAAAAAAGAGGTAATTTCAAAACCCCGCCCAGTGTCCAGCTGCTTTTTTCTTCTTTAAACGATGGCGGCGTGTCTCTCAAGTCATCAGCATATCTGTAACTTGCCCGAAACTCAAGCGACGGCAAATAACGCGACCTGTTTTGTGAGCGGAGTCCGTTTATTATAGCAAGCTTCTGCTCTGACTGCCGTATTTCGCTGTTATGGTCCAGTGCATAATCTACCATCAGCTGCGCAATGCGCGAAGCCTGTCCGGGCTGTGACAGCTTGTCGTATACGCGGTTATAAAATAACGACGTTGCCTCTTCGGAAAACGATTCGGAGAAAATAATATATTCTGTTTCATTGGGGTAGTTGAGTACCGCATTTAAAAGTATCCGGGCGATTTTGAGATTGGCCCCGGATTCGATAATCATTTGACTGATTTTGTAACGTTCCTGCTGCCAGCGCAGCATATCGTATTCGTCGGCATCTTCTATGATTTGGCGGGTGCCGCTGACTTCGATATTTCTGTCAACTAACTGTCTGATGCGTGAAAAAATTTCGACTAATTTTTCTGCTCTCACATAATTTAAATACGCTCTTTCTACCGCCCGCTCCAGTTCTATTCTGGCTTTTTCCAGATTAACCTGCTCCAGTTCTTTTTTTTCTGAGGCCACTTTGATAGAGCGAATTGTTTCCAACGAAAAAAGTTTCTGATGCAAATCGAGGCTGGTCGCGAAATATTCCTGTTCAAATTCATCGCGGGAGTTACTTACGGTATTGTCGTCGCGGTAGCCGAACCTGGCGCTGAGACTAAGCTGAGGCAGGTAGGCGGCGTAGGCCTGGCCGGCAGCGTGGCTGGCCGCATCGAGTGCGTCATACATTGCCAAAAATCCGGGGTTGAGAGAAACCGCCCGAAGAATAGCATCATCGATTGTCAACAGCGGTGTATCTTCGGAAGCTCCGCTGAGTATAACATCGGCTTCATTATAGATTCTGCGCGACAAGGGAACCCGGCAGATTTTTGCTGTCTTTTCATTGACTGCCACCGAGTTGCCGCCAACGAATTCAAAGGCCAGTTCGGCTGGTTTGCTGCCGGTGATTATCTTAAAAGTTTTGTAAGCATTAAAGCGGGCTTCGGAAAAAACATTGTAAGCAGAGTTTGTAGCCAGCGCTCCGCGCTCGACCAGCGAACGTCCCTCGCTGACAATAGCCGGAATACGGTCGTTTTTCAGAGACAGAAAGAATTGATTGACCATGGTAACATCCAGCCCCCAAAGCGGCGACAGATATATGGCGTCGACAGATCTGTCTAACTTTTTATAGGCTTTGAAAAATGCAAAGGTGCCTTTATTGTCGAAGCCCTCGGCCGTGACAACTTCGAAACCGTTCTTTTGCCCAATCGCTTCAACCCGCGCCAGTACTGCTGCCGCTTCATCGCCCGATGGAAAATGCAGGAAACCAAGTTTTTTTATCGGTCGAAATAGATTAAGAACCGAGAGGTCATTTTCTATTTTGTCAGGGATAAAATGAATAGTCAGATTTTCTACGACAGGTTTCCCCAAAGCATCCAGCAGACCTTCAGCGTCCGGCG
>JADFLZ010000414.1 GCA_022564135.1 Candidatus Zixiibacteriota bacterium | reverse complement strand
TACCACGGGCAGCATTCAGACTGTCATAGAACTCCGGACGGTAGACATCATAGCGGGGGTCGGCCGTTTGCCAGCCAGCGGGAGGAGAAAAATCATTATTAGCTTCACGATAGAGCAGACCGGCAGAGAAGGCGTACGTTTGAGATTCTACCCCGAAGTCTACCCTGTTTGAACTTTGTTCATCAGCAGTTGAATAGCTGCTTGAGTATCTGATAAACGGGCTGGTTACAGGAGTAAATTCATTGCCTTTGGTTATAATGTTTATTACGCCGCCCATTGCATCTGAACCGTAAAGAACCGACGACGGACCGTTTAGTACTTCGACCCGCTCAATCTCATTTACATCGACCAGCGACATTGAGACTCCGGCGAAATCCACAATTTCGCGATGGTCGTTTAAACGCTGGCCATCTACCAGTACCAGGGTCCTGGAGCCGAACATACCGCGGATAACCGGTCTGGCCCTGAAAGGTCCGGCGTCGTTGACATCAACTCCGGGGGCATTGCTTATTATGCCCGTCACGGTCGTATAGCCTTTTGACTCAATTTCATCTGAGGTAAATACCGTTATCGGCTGGGAAACCTTGAAAGACTCTTTTTGGAAACGGTGAGCGGTTATTACTATCGGATTGAGTTTTGAATCAGAAGGCGTTAATTCGATCAGATTATCTGCTCCCTCAGTAATCAAAACATTTTCGCGAGTGGTAAACCCAATATGAGATATTGTTACATAAAGCTGATCCACAGACTGTGGCAATGAAAAATTACCACTGAAATCAGTTATCAGCTGCTTGCCTGTGACCACAACAGTAATGGTCGCCCCGTCAACTACTGACTTATCTTCAGAACTTATTACTTTACCGGTAAATCCCGCCAAAACCGAAGATGCCAGAACTCCTGCAAATAAAATAGCTGCTAAGTTTATTTTAACAGTTTTTTTCAATGAAATCACCCCTTTCAGGTCAATGTTGTTTCTGAGAGCATTCTAAATGAATTTGGAATCTGATTTGTCATAATAGTGTCATCTTACAGGACTGATTAGATTGACGGCATGTTCCATTGTGAACCGTAAAAAGCTGTCTGCTCAATATGTGAACAGCTATCATAGATTTTACATTCTGTTTAATTCTGTTGCCCAGGAAGTAGGTAGAAACTCCGTGGGCGTACTATTGACCGGGATGGGGACCGACGGAGCCAAAGGTCTGCTGGCTATGCGCGAAGGCGGCGCACATACTATATCAGAGCATCAATCATCCTGTATTGTTTACGGCATGCCCAAAGCAGCAGAAGATATGGGAGCTTCCGTCAAGGTTATTACTCTGTCCAATATCCCCAGAGGTATCATTAAGGCCTTAGCCGTTGACGTGGCCGTGCCTGTGGCCGGCTAAGCGGTGCCGGTGAAATTGGCACCGGCACAAAAAGTCACCATAATCTATCCGATTACTATTTAGTCTCTCCCCCCTTTCCAAATTATTAGCTTTCTGTTCACTAATGAAATTCCTTATATTCTCTACCGAAATAATTATTGGCAAATCGTATCATTCCGACAATTGGAGCTTATGAGCAATCGCGGCAGCGAAGAAGAAAAAACCAAAGACCATCTCATTTTGACAAAAGGGACTTTGGTTTCACATTACGAAATAATCGAGCGAATCGGCTCAGGTGGCATGGGTGAAGTATATCTGGCAAACGACCAGGCTCTGGAACGAAAAGTAGCCCTGAAATTTCTCTCTTCCATACATTCCACAAATGAAGAGCTTAAAAACCGGTTTGAACGTGAAGCCCGGGCCGCAGCCAGACTTAACCATCCCAATATAGTTACAATCTTTGAGGTCGGACTTTTTCAGGAACGTCCTTTTTTTGCGATGGAATATTTAGAAGGAAAAACTATCGCTGACTTAATAAAAGAGCAGCCTCTTTCACCAAAGCAAGCTCTGGAAATCGCCTGCCAGCTCTGCGAGGCGCTGACAGAAATTCACAACCACAAAATAGTCCACCGGGATCTCAAACCTGCCAATATCGTCATGGATAACAATCAGAGACCGCGCATTCTGGACTTTGGCATAGCCTCGGTTGCAGATGATTCGGATTTGACTAAAACCGGCACCACCCAGGGCACAATTGCCTATATGTCTCCGGAGCAAGTACAAGCTAAGGACTTAGATAACAGATCGGATTTGTTTTCGTTAGGAGTAGTACTATATGAAATGGTCAGCGGTCTGTCACCGTTTCGAAAGGAAAACCAGGCCGCCACAATTAATGCTATTATAAATATTTCACCCGAGCCTGTTATTAATCATATTCCTGATATTCCAGACTGTTTCGACAGAATCATTGCCGCACTTTTGGAAAAAGACCGCGACAGGCGACCAAAAGATGCTTCGGAAATCAGAGTCGAATTAACAGACTGTCTAAAGAGCATGTCAGCGGAATTTACTGCCAGAGAAAGTGCTCCAAAACAGACATCAATAGCGGTTCTTGCATTCGCGAACCTTAGCGCCAACCCGGAGCAGGAATTCTTTTGTGACGGCCTTGCTGAAGATATAATCAATGACCTCTCTCAAATTTCCGTCCTGAAAGTAGTGGCCAGAACTTCCGCTTTTGCTTTTAAGGGGAAAAATGAAGATATCCGCACTATCGGCCGTAAGCTTGGAGTCAGCTATCTGCTGGAAGGCAGCGTGCAAAGAGCCGGCGGACAGATTAGAGT
>JADFLZ010000045.1 GCA_022564135.1 Candidatus Zixiibacteriota bacterium | reverse complement strand
ACTGGTTGGGCATGGCTATCATCAGCGCAAAAGTCAGCTCTGCAACCGCGGTGGTGGAGGCGCCGGCAGTATTGTGCACTGCTATCCCTTTTTGCTCAGCATATTCTATGTCGATATTATCAAGCCCGACCCCGCCGCGGATTATCATTTTGAGGCATTTGGCCTGGTCGATATATTCTCTGGTCGCCCGGGTCTTGCTGCGGACTAAAACGATTTCTGCTTCGGGCAGGCGATTTTTGTCATCGGTCACTTCGCCGTATTTTTTCAGTTTTTCCGGCAGCGTTTTATCAAAAGCATCGGATATTAAAATCAGCATTTTTTGTAAAGCTCCTAATTTAGTCAAAAGTATGGGACAAAAGTCCGCTTCTAAGTTTCGGTTCAAACCAGGTTGATTTGGGCGGCATTATCTGGTTGGCATCGGCCACTTCCAGTAACTGCCCGACTGTCACTGCCGAAACCGAAAAGGCAATTTCATATTTGCCGGAATCTACCAGCCGCTCCAGCTCTCCCAGTCCTCTAATCCCCCCCACAAAATCGATGCGGGGGTCTTTTCGAACATCATCAATTTTCAGATAGGTTTTAAGGAAACAGTTTTCTAAAATAGCCGAGCCAATTGAAGCGGTGACGCTGCTGGCATCATAAACCTGGTCACGCGCAGTCAGCTTATACCACATGCTGTGCGAATAAATGCCAATTTCTGTATTAATAGCCGGTTCAATAGGTTTGTCAGACTTCTCAATTATAAAATTCTCCAGAGCGTTTTCGAGCAATTTCTCAAGAGAAAGTTCCCCCAAATTAGTCACCACCCGGTTGTACGAAAGTATTCGCATCTGCTCTGAAGGAAAGATGACCGAAAGAAAAAAGTTGTATGGTTCGCTGCCATGGTGAGCCGGGTTTTGCTCTTTTAAGCGACGACGCACCTCGGCGGCTGACTCGGAACGATGGTGTCCGTCGGCAATGTACAGAAAATCTACCTGCTCAAAAGCTGCTTTTAAGCTACCGATACTGGCATCGTCACTTACGACCCAAATCCTGTGCCTGACAGAATCGTCTGCTTCAAAATCTATTTCGGCCGCGCTCTCTGTCAGTTTTTCAAAAAGCCGGTTGATCTCCTGATTCGGTTTAAGGGTCATCATTACCGGCCCCACCTGGGCCTTAAGAGCAAGCATGTGATCGGCCCGGTCGTTTACTTTTTGCGGACGGGTCAGTTCGTGCTTTTTGATGAAACCGTTTTCGTATTCGTCGACCGAGCACAGACAGACCAGTCCGGTCTGCGATTTCTCCTGCCAGCTAAGCTGATACAGGTAAAAACCCGGCTGCTTATCTTTGACTAACTGTCCTGCCGAAATCATACTTTCGAGAACTTTCTTGCCGGAGTTGTAAACTTCTTTAGAATAGGCGGACTGTTCGGGGGGGAAATCTACTTCCGGTTTATTCACTCTCAAAAATGACAGCCGGTTTTCTTTCACCAAAGCTCGGGCTTCAGCGCTGCTTAAGACATCGTAGGGAGGGGCTGCAATCTGAGAGGCAAGGTCCGATTTTGGTCTCAGGCCTTTGAATGGCAGGACTGTTGACATTTTAGTAAACTGCCTCTTTTCTGTCTGCTTTTTGCCAGATAACATTCATAAGAGATGTAAGGATACACCGGCTGTTTTGAAATAACAACCCATAAAAAAGCAGGCCGGGATTAACCGGCCTGCTGACTATTGTACTAAAATGCAGTACGAATTATTTCATATGTTTAGAGACCAGCTTGGTCATTTCAAACATATTAACTTTCTTTTTACCGCCAAAAACTTTTAAGAGTTTGGGGTCGGCGTTAATCATACGGCGATTAACATTATCCTGCAGTTTATACTTCTTGATATAGAGCCAAAGCCTTTTGGTGACCTCTGTACGAGGTATAGCCTTGTGCCCGACAACCTCACCCAGTGCTTCCGAAAGAGTCACCGGGCGCATAAAAGCAGCGTTTGGTTTACGTTTAGTTTTTGATTTTGCTTTTTTGCGAGGGGCCGCCTTGCGCGCGGCTGGTTTTCTTTTGGCTGTCGCTTTTTTACGAGCAGCCGGTTTTCTCTTGGCTACTTTTTTCTTAGCGGCCGGTTTTCTCTTGGCTACTTTTCTCTTAGTAGTAGTTCTCTTCTTGGCTACTTTTTTCTTAGCGGCCGGTTTTCTCTTGGCTACTTTTCTCTTAGCCGGTTTCTTCTTGGCGCTTGCCTTCTTCTTACGCGCTACTGCCATGTTTAACTCCTTTGTTAAAATATAGGTTTTGTTAGGTTTTTCGTGCTCAGCTTTTCTACGTTAACTGCTGCAAGAAAAGCAAATCACTTCTCATAGGGAAAAGTAAGGTTTTTTTAATTTTTTGTGCAAGAAAAATCGTAACTTTTTTGAAAAAAACTTTGCTCTTCTTTAGAGGGAAATCTGGAAGATAATTCTAATAAACTCAAACAAATTGTTTTTAAGCCCGACGTAATTCCAGAATGGGAGCCTCGCAGGGACAGCCCAGTCTGAATGGAAACCAGTGTCCCATTCCCGAGGATGTGTAAAGTTTGGTTTTCCCCATAGAGTATTCGCCCCAGAGGTACCGATCCGGCCAGACGCTTTCGAAAACAGAACGACCCATAAATCCTATCTGACCGCCGTGAGTGTGACCTGCTAAGACCAGATCAAACTCCCTTTCAGAGGCGTAGTCGAGAGCATAAGGCCTGTGGCTCATAAGGATAGAAAAATCTCCCAGGGGCTGCCGGGACAGCAGATAATCTATAGAAGTGCGGAAAAAGTCGACATTTCTTACTCTCATCCTGACCGGGTCGTCGGCACCAGCTATCAAAAGTTTAAGATTACCGACTGGCACGATTATACCTTCATCGACTAAAAGCGGAGTCTGGGATTTATCAAAAATACGCCTGACCCGCTTCACTCCTCTGAAATACTCATGGTTACCCAAAGAGGCAAATGTCCCCAGAGGGGATTTCAGCTGCTCAATCATATTCAGCGCATCAGCAAGTAGATTGAGATCGTCGGCTATATCTCCTGTAACCAGCGTAATATCAGGCCGGAATTTTTCCGCTGCACTCAGAACGTCCTCTAAATCCGAGAGGGTGACATAGTGGTGCAGGTGCGGATCTGAGAGGTGAAAGATTTTCAGACCTTCTAATTCTTCTGGTAAATCTTTGTAAAACAACTTCCGGCGGTAAACATTTACCTCGTGAAAAGAATTACTGATTCCCGATACTGCACCAACTACGGTTATGGCAGGCACGGCGACAGCGGCGGTTTTCAAAAACAGCCGGCGTTTCTGGTCTACGACTTCGTTTGACCTCTCGCTTTTCCTTTTTGCTATAAAATCTGTAATATGCCGAAAAAGATGAAGTGTCCCCGATACCGGCAGCGAGAGCATCAGCGCAAATTCTAACATGAAAGCGGTTACTGCCAGAATTGCTCCTGTAAAAGAGAGCCAGCCGATAGTATTGTATTCTCCTAAAGCCCAGAGCAGAACCATCAATGAACCAAAAACCGGTAGTCCTATAGCGGCGTACCTGACCAGGCGCTTTTTCCACCAGACTTTGTTGAGCACTCTTAAGAGTAGTATTTCAAGCAGACCGAAAAATAGGATGAATATAATCGAAAATATCAGCGGGTAGAAACTACGCATTGCTCAGGCAGCTTTCTATAATTATGGTTTTGGTTGCCGTTCATATTCTTAAAAAACAACGGTCATGTTCTATTTGTTTCAATTATCGATTGCTCTTTTTGTATCAGGTTATACCAAAAATCCGGTGGCTCGCTTATTTTCGCCAGGTTCTGGCGCGAAGAAGAATAAGGACTGTGAAAATTTCCAGACGTCCCAGCAGCATAGTAATAATCAGCAGCCATTTAGCCGGAATCGGCAGCCAGGCATAATTTTCAGTAGCGCCTACTCCGGCCAGCCCGGGGCCGATGTTGCCGATAGCAGCTATTGAAGCTGTAAAAGCAGTTTCTAAATCGGGCACAAAGAGAGTCATCAAGATTCCGCAGAGTATAAACAGCCCTAAAAAGAAGATGAAAAAGGCAGCAATGTTAACAACGCGGTCTTGTTCAAATACCCGGTTGGCGACCTTAACCGGAGAAACCAGGCGCGGCTGTGCTATTTTTTTGAGTTCATTAATAGCAGTTTTGGCTACTACCATAATCCGGATCATTTTTATGCCCCCTGCCGTAGAACCGGCGCAGCCGCCAAAAAACATCAGAAATACCAGCAGCGCTCTCAAGAAATCATCCCAGAGGTCAAAGTCTGCAGTAACAAAACCAGTACCTGTCACAATTGACATAACCTGAAAAGCGGCAGTACGAAAAACATTCCCAAAGCCGTTTACTTTTTCTTGCTGGTCAGCATAATGAAGAGCGAATTCTGAATCACCGGGCTGCGAGAAGCGATAGCTTTCGGCTGCTGTTTCAAGCGGTGCTATGCCCCCAAAAGTTAGCACAGCCGTAACAATTACAATGCCAGTCAAAATTACGCCGGCATAAAACTTGAACTCAGAGTTTTCTGTTAAGGATTTAAAATCACCTCTGAATACCCTGAAATGTAATAAGAAATTAATTCCCGCCAAAAACATAAAGACAATTATGACCCATTCGATAAACGGCGAGTCAAAGGCCGCTATTGAACCATTTTTAGTCGAAAATCCGCCGGTAGCCATAGTGGAAAAAGTATGACAAACAGCATCGAACAGACTCATATCACCGACCATCAAAAGCAACGTTTCTAAAACTGACAGAAGAACATAAACTCCCCAAAGAACCGATACGGTTTGCGCCAGGCGAGGCTGAAGCTTTTCTTTGGTAGGTCCGGGAACTTCGCTGCGAAACATCTGATAGCCGGATACCCCCATTGCCGGAAAAATAGCAATGGCCAGAGTAATAATTCCCATGCCTCCTAACCATTGGGTCAGCGCTCTTAAGAACAGAAGTGAATCCGGTACGGCTTCAATGTCTGTTAAAATCGTCGCTCCGGTGGTAGTGAAGCCGGACATGATTTCAAAAAAGCCGTTGGTAAAAGCCTCAAAGAATCCGAAACCGCTGGCAGCGGGCTGGCTTAAAAAATAAAGGGTCATCGGAATTGAGCTGATAAAAGTCAAGGCCACCCAGCCGATGGCAACTACTGCAAAACCTTCTTTGACGCCCTGTAATTCTTTTCCCTTTCGAAAAACATAGACACAGGCGCTGCCCACCAGAAGAGCCGCAATTATCGCAATCATAAAGCCGATAACTTCGGGGTGGCTCAGTATGCCAATGCTGTTTTCACCAGTGCGGTCATAGATTGCAATCGCCAGCGGAACCAGCAGTACCAGTCCCATGACCTGCATAAGTTTTCCGATTGCGTATGCTACTGCAGATTTATGCATTTAGTTTAGTTTCGGACAAATATGCCGCCGGACTTAAACAGCTTATTGACCGAGTCCAGATTTTCATGGCGGGTTATAATTATGACATGGTCGTTGGCCAGAATGGTGGTCTCTCCGTCCGGCAGCAACATGCTGCCTTCGCGAATAATGACACCAATGATAGAGCCTTTCTTGAGTTTGACAGCCACGTCTTTGACCTGCATGCCGGCGATTTTGCTGCCGGGCGCGACATTGAACCTGATGGCTTCGATATCAACATCAGAAAGTTTTACAACTGCCCCGATCTGCCCGCGCGAGATGATTTCCAGAATCTCTCTGGCTGTTGTCAGCCGGGGATTGATGACATGGTCGATGCCAATAGAATGAAAAAGTTTGACGTGCTGCCATTCTGAAGTTATAGAAATAACCTCGTGGGCCCCTTCAACTTTTGCCAAAAGCGATGAAAGCATATTGTAGTCGGCCTCGTCTGATACGGCAATAAAAAATGAAGCTTTGTCTACATTGAGCTCTCTTAAGAGATCGTCGTGAGTGCAGTCACCGTGTAAAACCTCAACATTGTCAAACAGTCCGGCGATTTTATTGGCGTGCTCAAGATCGGGATCGACTAAGGTAACATGGTGATCGGTTTTGTCCAGCCTGAGCGCCAGTTCGACTGTCGAGTAGGAACTGCCGGTAATAATTATTTTACGGACAGCTTTCTTTTCGATATTTACCAGCTCCAGAAATTTATCAAGCGACTCACGCGGAAAGAGAGTATACAAAATATCACCGGGTTCAATGACCGTGTCACCATCGGGTATCATGCCCTTGCTGCGGCGGACGATGGCCGCAAATAACAGCTGCATATCAGTTTCCTGACGGATTTCGCGCGGTGTTTTGTTGGCCAGAGGCATTTTGTCGGTGATGCGAAAGCCGCGCAAAAGAATGCGGCCATCTTCGAAATTGGCCGACTCGACCGCATGCGGCGTTTCTACATATTGCATTATCTGGTCTACCAAAACCCGCTCGGGCTGAATGACCGAAGTTACTCCTAATTTTTCTAAATCTACCAGACCATTCTCTCCGGAGTACTCCCGGCCGCGTAGCCGCGCTATTCTGGATTTTACGCCATACTGAGCAGCTAAGCCGCACGACAAAATGTTGACGTCGTTTTCCGGGGTGACGGCTAAAAGCATATCCGCTGATTCTACTCCGGCAGATTTGAGTACCGACGGCGAAGAGCCGGAGCCTTCTATAACCTGCAGGTCAAGTTTTTCACTTACTTCTATACAGAGCTTGTCATCAAGCTCTATCAGTGAAAGATTATGTCCTTCTTTTAAGAGGTGCTCGGCCAGACTCTGTCCGACTATCCCACCACCAACAATGATTATGCGCATAAATACAAATTATCCTCTGGTTTTAAACATTCCAATAGCTACAATTTGGAGATTGTTAGATGTTTTATCAATTATTTTTTCACCGCCTGTAAATTCGCTAATGACGATGATTTAGCCAGGAATTTGGAACCAGAGCTCAAAAAATCAGTTAGTATATCAGTAAAGAGGCCTTATAATTGGGTTTAGGCAGATATATGAGACAAGAAGCATTAGCAGAAAGAGCGGCTGTCCAACCAGAAGCAGCTGAAAAGAAAAAACGCCGCAGGTTTTTGAAATTCCCCAAAAGCTGGGGCGAAGTCAAAAAACTCGGCTGGAAATTCGTAACCGCCTTTATTCTATTCTATCTGGTTCGGGATACGATTCTTTATATCCTCATTCCATACCTGATCGCTAAGGGATTGTTCTTTTAGACTGAACCAGTCCAAACAGAATCCCTGCTGAATACGTCTATTACATAACTTGCATGGGAAGAAATGATATGTCATATTTGTAATAGGGGAAAACGTGATCTAGGGAGGATTTGATGAAAAACGCTAGTAGACTTATTTCAGCATTGGTGATATTGGCGGTCTTTTCAAGTATTGCAATCGCGCAAGAAAAGAAGACTATTGAAAATGGAACAAATAGAATTGAACCAGCACCAGGCTGGGGAACCAAAGAGATTGGTAATGCAAATTGGACGCCAAACCCATATATACTTTCGCCTTTTCATTTAAGACTCAAATTTGAACCACCAATGACTTCGCCGGGACAGGTGCAAATGCAGGTCCTTTTCTCTCCTAATGTTGAATGTAATAGCGCAACAATTAGAATCATTGAAATTGAGAAACTTGAATTCTCCAGCGAAACTACGTGGATGGCATCGGCCTCAATTAAAGACACCTTGTTGTTCACAGTAAATGTAATTATTCCAGATAATGACACAAGTGGATTTCGGATAGAAGTTGAAGGCTGTGACTTTAAGCAGCATGATTACTATTATTTTATTGCTAGTAATGGGACTGTTAAAGTTAGGGCCGTAAATTTATCGCGGGCTGCAAGGGTAAAACAACCAAGAGAGCCACATCAGCGACCCCTAAATTCTAATTTGCGTTCTCAAGCGATGAAACAAGAGCAAGATGGGGGCAGAAGAAGAAGTTACCGTAGTTTCACCGATGAGAATGGTGAGTCTGTTTTGGTTCCTTCGGACTCGATTGACTCCTGGACTCTTCAATCAAAAAATACATCTCTTGAAAGACGCGTTGATTCGCTCAATGAAGTAATTCAGCAAACAAGAAAGAGAGCACAGGCGGCCAACACTCAGCTGCAAGACCTAAGAAAGACCTTACCCAACCAGCAAGATTACATAATGAAAAGGTTTCTTCAAAGCAAGGCAGCCGGAATGGAATGGCGTCCGTTTGAATCTTATACGACCGAACAGATTATGGAAATGAGAAATGAGGAGATTGAAAGATTACGTAACAATGACACCTTGTTCCGCGAGATATTAATTGATTTGCGTGAACCGAAGCACTACGAGTACGTACGCTCCAATGTAGATGCCGAGCTGAATCCTACAGAGCAGCAGGGTATTTATAGTGCCACAGTTTCTTTTAAGGACATATATGATTTGCGTGCACAGGGGATTAAGTTGATGGCTCCGCGATTGAAGCCGGGTGCCCCATCCGCTTGCGGTGGGATGAGTAACTCATTTCGTGGGCGGCCGCCTGAGGCGTGTCCCCATCTGCCCCTCAATGGTTAATGGTTAATAACCTAAAAGCCGTAAATCTCGCCATACTTCTTGTTCATATATTCGATCAAAGGCTTATGAGATAATTTTTCGCCGGTTACACGCTCACACAAAACATTAGCACGATAACGGGCGCCGTGTTTATGAATGTTCTCACGCAGCCAGTCAACCATTGTCTTAAAATCGCCGCGGCTGAAGCGGTCATCCAGATCGGGCATATCTTCTTTAGCTTTGTTGAAAAACATAGCCGAATAGAGATTCCCCAAAGCGTAAGTAGGAAAATACCCAAACAGCGCCGCCGACCAGTGCACATCCTGAAGGCAGCCGTTGGTGTCTTTATCAACTTTGAGTCCGAAATATTTTTCAAAGCGGCTGTTCCATTCTCCGGGAACATCGGCCGGTTTCAGATCACCTTTCATAAGAGCCCGCTCCAGTTCAAAGCGCAGCATGATATGCAGGTTGTAAGTCGCTTCGTCGGCTTCGACCCGTATGAACGACGGCTGGACCGAGTTGATTGAGCCGTAAAAATCATCAAGCGAAACCCCGGACAGAGATGTTTTGAAAATTCGCTGAGCCTGCGGGAAAAAGTATTGCCAGAATTCTTTTGAGCGCCCGACCTGATTTTCCCACATCCGCGACTGGGATTCGTGAATCCCCAGAGAGGTAGACTCGCCGGTCGGCATGCCAAAATTGTTTTTCTTGTCGATGCCCATTTCGTACAGGGCATGACCGGCCTCGTGCATGATTCCAAACAAAGCATCGTTAATTCTGTTAGGATTATAACGGGTGGTGATGCGAGTATCTCCGGGTCCTATGCCTGAGCAGAAGGGGTGAGTGGTGACATCAAGCCGACCCGAATCAAAACTAAAACCGATGGCCGCCGCCACCGATTCGCCGAAAACCTTTTGCAGATCGACATCGTAAGGACGCTCCACTATCGATTTGTCCGGCTGTTTAGGGGCCTCTTTTATTTTCTTCAAGAGAACAACTAAATCATCGCGGAGGAGCTTAAAAGTTTCAGAAACCATGTCAACAGTTGCCCCCGGTTCGTAGTCATCTAAGAGCGCATTGTAGGGCTCGCCTTCGTAACCGTAAGCTTCGGCTTTCTGACGGCTCAATGCGACCGTTTTTTCAAGCCAGGGTAGAAAGGCCTTAAAATCGTTATTCTGACGGGCTGTGACCCATTCCCCTTGCGCTAAGGTGGTAGTCCTGGTGATTTCCTCGACTAAGTCTTTGGGAAGTCTGGCTTCTTTGTCGTAGCGGTGACGTGTTTCGCGAACATTGGCCGCTTCGGGGGTGCCGTTTTCTTTGACTAAGTCAGAACCTTCGAGTTCGCTCAGCCAGTCGCCGATTTCGGTCGAAGTGAACTTTTCGTGAACCATCCCCGCTAATAGACCTAACTGGTCAGCGCGAAGCTGGGCTCCGGCACGGGGCATATAGGTGCGTTCGTCCCAGCCCAAAACAGCCTCGCATGAGGCCAGCAGGGCAATATTGCGGCACTTTTTGGTTAATTTTTGATAAGTTTTGTTATTCTCTGCCATTTAAAAATCTCCTTCTAAGTCGGATAAAATAAGGAATTTGGAGCGGAAAGGCAAGAGGGGGGGAATTGGACCATTAGACAATACTTGCTTGTTTTCTTTAACTTTTTGGGCTATGTAAACTGACTCAGAAACAAATTTTCATTAGAACAAGGTTGGTATGGGATTATGGCCTGAATTCAATTTTGAACCATTGCATAAGAAAATTACAGTTTTTATTATCTCTCATGACAGATATTTTTTGGATAGAATTGTGACTAAGGTGATGGAGATTGATGACCGGAAGATTTTTATTTACAAAGGAAACTATACTGAGTATGTAGAGCAGAAATCTGAGAGAACTTTGACTGAAAATAATGCGATTCGGAAGGCGAGGGCTTTTTTAAAAAAAGAGAAAGAATAGGAGGGTGGGGGAAAGGATGATTCAAGTCGAATTCAACAAGTTTTTGGTGGTTGTTATAT
>JADFLZ010000413.1 GCA_022564135.1 Candidatus Zixiibacteriota bacterium | reverse complement strand
GCTGACTCTAACTATGCTGCTGGAAATGGACAGGGGAAATTTCGTTTACTCTATAATGCGTTGTTCGGATATGCTGGAAGTAACTCCCAGAAATGTAAGCATAATGATGTATGACCTCATTTCAGGCGGAAATCAGCACACCTACACCAGGCTTCCTACAGCTGTCAAGAGCATTGTCAACGCCTATATGGATGAATTTGACTATGCCACAGAAGTCAGAGAATTCGTAAATGTGAAAATAGCCATACGCAAAGGGTATACCGCCGAAAGGATCACAGCCTGGAGGGAATTAAGAGATATTGAACAACCCTTTTCAAGGCTCAAAATGGTCCAGCTTCAAGAAGCAAATCTGCTTTACTCTACCGGACAGTTTGATAAAGGCCTGAAAAATCTGCAAAACTTACGGGCTATGCATATTCATCATACTGACTGGCTGATAGACATTGCCGATATTTATGCAACTCAGATATTTAAAAATGAACTGGCTGAAGAGACTTACGACATGGCGCTCAAGAATGACAAGTGGTCCCGAAAAGCTCTGATTAGAAAAATCAAAATGCTGTTATCATTGGACAGAATCGAGGATGCCCGGCATACTATTGATGAATTTTCTCATCTGCTGAAATGGTCTGCAGAGATTAATCTTCTTAACGGACTGGTTTTTGCCCGCAGCGGGCAATTTGACAAAGCTTTTGAAATATTTGAGAAATATGGACAGCAGTTAAAAGGAGAACTGGTTTATTTCGAAAAACTCCTGGTTATAATTGAAGACAGTTATAAGCACGAAAAAATAGCTGAACTGGCCCTGCTTAGTTCGGGGCTGGCTAAGGATAATCCGGACCTGCTTACTTTTTCTGCCAGACTGTTTAACGATGGCGGCGATTTCAAAAGAGCTCAAAGTGATATAGAAAAAGCGCTGGCCGCTGATTCTGATTACTTAGAAGCGAGGGTCCAAAAAGCCAGAACGTTATACGGTCTGGGGGAAAGAGAACAGGCTTTCGACATTTTCGAGGCAGTTCTTGATGAAGACCCCATATTCGGCGATGTAAATTACTATTATTCGCAAATTCTCTCTCTGGAAAATATAGACGCCCCCAGAGCTACCAATCTGGCAAGATCGGCGATTAACGTTTTTTATAGTTCTGTCAAAGCGCACCTGAATTTAAGCCAAGTTTATTTCAGATTTGGTAAATATGATTTCGCCTATGGCGCGGCCAGCAAAGCCTGCAATGCGGACCCAAAGTCATCTCTCGTCTGGTACGAAAAAGGCAGAGCAGCAGCACAGCTTGGCAGAAAAGAAGCTAAGCCGAGCCTTCAAAAAGCGATAGACCTGGGTCTTGACGGGGGAAAGCTTATAAGAGCCAGAGAACTTCTGGTCAATCTCTAAGACCGCTGCTTAAAAAAAAATAGATTTTGATTATTCAAAAGGCTTGGCCTGATTCTGTTGCAGCCTTATTTTCAAATCTAGCCATGATATATATGATACAAAAATGTTTTTTCTGGATCTTAAATAGAAGCGGCCAGTGACTCAAAACGATTTCCCCATACTAATAACCGGCGGCGCCGGATATATTGGTTCAGTTTTAGTCGGACAGCTTCTCCAAGATAACTACCGGGTCAGAGTCATTGACAACTTGATGCACCGGCAGGATTCACTGAAACTCTTTGGCGACAATAAAAATTTAGAAATAGTTGACGGTGATATTCGAAATGAAACTCTGGTTAAACAAACTCTAAAGGGAATTTCTGCGGTAGTACATCTGGCAGCGATAGTAGGAGACCCGGCTTGTGAAAAAAACAAGCAGCTGGCAACCGCAGTAAACAAGGACGCTTCCCGGATGCTCTCTGCTCTGGCTAAAGAACAAAAAATAAAACGATTTCTCTTTGCGTCAACCTGCAGCAATTACGGTAAGATGGAAGCAAAAGACGGTTATGTCGATGAAAATTCAGAGCTTAAACCGGTTTCACATTACGCCAGGCTCAAAGTAGATTTCGAAGAGTTCTTGTTTTCTCAAAAGAGTGCTTCGTTTTGTCCGGTTATTTTGCGTTTTGCGACAGCTTTCGGCATGTCGCCGCGCCCCAGACTCGATCTGACCGTTAACGAATTTACGGCCGTTCTGGCTATGGGAGAAAAACTCGAAATTTATGGTGCAGATTTCTGGCGGCCATACTGCCATACTCAGGATATTGCCCGGGCCTGTCAGCTGCTGCTTGAAGCTGATCTATCTATCGTGGCTGCTCAGGCTTTTAACGTGGGTGATACCTCTCAAAACTTTCAGAAAAAAACCCTGATAGAACTCATCTTAAAAGAAATTCCTGAAGCTAAAGATCTAATTATTTTTGTAACTAAAGAAGAAGATCCCAGAGACTATCGCGTGAATTTTGATAAAATAAGAAAAACTCTGGGCTATTTAAAGACCAAGACAGTTTCAAATGGTATTTGTGAGTATATTGAAGCGATTAAATGCGGAGCGATAACAGACATTCACGCTCAGCGATACAGAAATTAAAATAGTGACTACATGACTACCACAAATAATTCAATCACAGCCGTGGTGCTGGCCGGAGGCAAAGGCACCAGACTGATGCCGGAAACAGACGAAACCCCCAAACCGCTGATGCCGGTAGGCGGCCAGCCGGTTGTTGAAATACTGCTCAAGCAGATGCAGCGAACCGGCGTCAGCACTATTCATATGGCTGTCAATCACCTGG
>JADFLZ010000412.1 GCA_022564135.1 Candidatus Zixiibacteriota bacterium | reverse complement strand
GTTAATCGGCTTGTTTTCCAAAGAGAATAGCAGGTATACTCTGCCGGATTATGGTAAAATTACGGCTGTCCCCGCGGCCGCCGCTACCCTTATGATGATTTCAAAAAAGCTGTTTAAACAAATCGGCAGATTCGACGAACGGTATTTTATGTATATGGAAGATACGGATATCTCAAAGAGACTCATTATGGCCGGATTTAAGAATTATTTTGTTCCCTCTGCCGGTGCTGTTCATGACTGGGGCGAAGGCAGCCAGGCAGGCGCGCTTAAGAGAAGCTTCTACCATCATTTGTCGCTATACAAATATTTCTGCAAGCATCGCCAGGACTGGCTGGCCAGATTTGTTTTTCCATTGCCGTTGCTTGTTAATTTTATTTTGGTTAATCTGTTGGCTATGATTAGAAAGCCATTTAATTAATAATAATGTCAACAGTTAATCTGCTCATTACCATTGCGGCCAGCTTTATATTGTCAGCTCTGGCCTTACCCTGGGCGATAAGATTAAGCGAATCTCAGGGCTGGGTGGATCTCCCCGGAAAACATAAAAGGCACAAACGTCCGGTGCCTTTCATTGGCGGGCTGGTTTTATTTGCTGCAGTATGGCTGACAGTAACTTTAGTTCTTTTTCTGGAGCCAAGCCTGAGGATTGAATTATCATCAACTCTGTTTTACATATTTTTTGGGGGACTAATAATTGTTCTGGTCGGTTTTTCAGACGACCTCTCGCCTCTACCGGCCTGGGTAAAACTTTTGGCGCAAATTGCTGCAGGTTTAACAATTTACATGGGCGGATTACAGGTAGAGCTGCTGACGACTCCCTGGGGGAGTATTGATGTTGGCAGCTGGTCACCTGTTATTTCAATTGCCTGGGTGGTCATACTCACTAACGCCATAAACTTGATAGACGGGCTTGATGGTCTGGCCTCGGGAGTCTCTTTAATCAGCGCTATTACTATGTCAGTGATTGGCTATTTATATAACGTCGGGTCCTCGTTGATTTTCTTATACGCTATGATTGGCTTCTTGATTCCGTTTTTGTATTTTAATAAATACCCGGCCCGAATCTTTTTGGGTGATTCAGGTTCAATGCAAATAGGTTATTACTTTGCAGTCGTTTCTTTAGTATTCCCGCTCAAGTCATTTACTTTTACAGCTCTCTATGTGCCGCTGCTGGTTTTGGCTGTGCCAGTTTTAGAAACAGCTTCTTCAATTATTCGCAGGCTTTTAGCCGGCAAAAACGTCATGAAAGCAGACCGCAGACATCTCTTTCATTATCTGGCGTTAGGTGGCTTATCCTACCGGCAGGTCATTTTGGTGTTTTACTCGCTGGCCTTCATATTCGGATTGTTCGCTTTGGCCATGTTCTTGTGGGACAGAGTCTTGGTGTTTACACTGTTAGTCCTTTTTATGGTTGTAATTTTTGGCCTGTTTCTTATCTTGGTAGCCAAATTGCCCTCTCCGAAAAGGAAAAATTAGCGCCTGTGAGAGGGCAGGAATGAAGTTTTATGGCAGAGAGAGCACACTTGGATTTTGAAAGACCAATCACCGAACTGGAAAAGAAAATTTCAGATATGAAAGATTTCTCGGTCGGTGAGTCAGTAGAGCTCAGCGGCGAAATAGCTTCACTCCAGAAAAAGCTCGAAAAACTCCGCGACGATGTCTATTCCAAGCTTACTCGCTGGCAAAAAGTCCAGATAGCCAGACACCCTTTGAGACCATATGCCATGGATTACATACGGCTATTGTCAGAGGGCTTCCTTGAGCTGCATGGGGATAGGGGCTTCGGCGATGACAAAGCCATGGTTGGAGGATTTGCCAGAATAGACGGCAAGTCTCTCATGATTATCGGACAGCAAAAAGGGCGTGATACTAAAGAAAAGTTAATTCATAATTTTGGGATGATGCACCCCGAAGGTTACCGCAAAGCTCTGCGGCTTTTCTACATGGCTCAGAAATTCAAGACTCCCATATTGATTTTTATAGATACACCGGGGGCCTACCCCGGCATAGAGGCCGAAGAACGTGGACAGGCCGAGGCCATAGCCAGAAATATCCGTGAGATGGCTGTTTTAGAAGTGCCGATAGTAGTGGTTATTATCGGTGAGGGAGCCTCTGGAGGAGCCTTAGGCATAGGTCTGGGAGACAGAATTTTGATGCTTGAATATGCCTGGTATTCAGTAATATCTCCGGAAGGCTGTGCTGCTATTCTGTGGCGGGATGCCGCCAAGGCGCCGGATGCCGCTGAAGCGCTTAAAGTTACTTCGCATGATGTCTTGGAATTGGGAATAATAGACCAGATTATTCCGGAGCCGTCTGGAGGAGCTCATAACGACCCTGAAAAGACAGCTGAGAGTATGAAAATAGAGATACTCAAAAGTATTAACGAGCTGGAAAAACTCAGCACAGAAGAATTGATTGAACAGCGAATTAAGAAGTACAGAGTAATGGGGGTATTTGACGAATAATTGTGTGTTCAGCTAATGACAATTTCTAACGAATTACTGGACAAGCTGGCTTGCCCGGTCTCGAATAATGCCTGTAATTTACGAATGATAGTGTGTTCAGCTAATGACAATTTCTAACGAATTACTGGACAAGTTAGCTTGCCCGGTCTGTAAGAAAAAATTAAACTATGAATCGGATAATAACCGTTTAACCTGTAAAACATGCTTGTTAGCGTTTCCAATTGTTGATGAGATTCAGGTTTTACTGGTCAGCGA
>JADFLZ010000411.1 GCA_022564135.1 Candidatus Zixiibacteriota bacterium | reverse complement strand
TTAAATTCGGGTGTATGGAGCGACTATTGAATAGCCTCAAATTTCTTCTTTGTTTTTTTCTGGTAATAACCCTGCTTCCTGAAGCCAAAGCAGCCATAGCCACCAGCTACGAAGACCCCGATACGGTTCTGGCTGCTACTACCACTATTGATATCATAAAACATGCTGGCGGAGTTTGGGGCGCCTCGGGAGCGGGAGTGAATTTCACCTTTGATTTAGGACAAACCTGGCTTTTGTATGATACTACTAATGGCATGCTAAGCCAGAATCTGTCTGCTATTTTTTCTCAAAATAACCGGCTTTGGGTGGGTGCCAATCATTCGGAATTAGTCAATGATGCCCCAATTACAATTTCTGACGGCCTGCTCTACACCGATGATCTGGGTGACAACTGGTTTCAGGTTGATTTTGGCGCCTCGGGCGTGGATAAGCTGCTGGGGGTAAATACGCAGATATTTGATATTACCGGTCATTATGATGCTAACCAGAACGAAGACTGGCTGTTTTTCTCGGCCTGGGCTGGTGCCCTGGTAGCCTCCCGCGACGGCGGCAGCAGCTGGCGGAGGCTGTTTCCTTCGATAGTTGATTCTATAAATTATACTAACATTGCAACTCCTGATTTACGCATGCTCTACTTTTCATGCGCGGCTGATACCTCGCACGGAGACACTCTCTTGTTGTGGGGTGGAACTGCCGAGGGTATTTTCGAATACATATTTATTCCCGCTGAATTAAAAGCATTTTCTCCGCTGATAAATCAATTTGCGTTTTGTGATGCCTGTACAGATTCGGCCGGTTCTTTCGTTTTTATAGGCGGCAACAATGGTCTGACTCGCGGCTTTAAGACCGGCGGACCTTTTGTCTCGCGTTTTCAATCTGACGGCTTGCCGGGGCCGCAGGTAAGTGCCGTAATTGATTTCCGCGACAGGGTTATAGTCGGTACGGCTGATGCCAGTGGCAGTTCTTCGACCGGACTGGCTTACTCCGATGACCGGGGCGATTCGTTCACACCTGTTTCCGGATTTAATTCAAGCTATGCCATGGCCGGAAACTCCAACAGGATTTACGATTTTGCTGTTATTGGTGAAAGGCTTTATCTGGCGGCAGAAGAAGCCGGTTTATTGGTGTCGCAAGACAGCGGCCTGAGCTGGTCGACAGTAGTAATCGATACTCCTGATATAAGTCAGGGCAACCGGCGAAATGTCGTTTATGCTCTTGATGCCCAGGCTGACACGCTCAGACTTGGTACTGATTCCGGACTGGTGCAGCTGTTTTTGGACCCTGCCGGTGCGGTCGATTCTTCGCGGTTTTATGTTTTTACTGAAGATGCCAACAGTTCAGCCAGAGTAAGTAAAGTCCGCACTCAGCGGTTTTTCACCGACACAACTCTGGATTCAACAGCTATCTGGACAGTCAACCAGCGGACGACTATTGACGGTTCACCTATTGTGGCCCGTTCCAGCGACGGCGGCCTCAGCTGGGATCCACTGCAGATAGGCCAGGGAGTGGCCGAGCTCAGTCACGATGTTAACTTCACCGGTGATACGGTTTACATAGTCGGCACACAGGGAGCTAAGAGGATAGTGTCGTTTTCTCCGGGAATGTTTGTAACTGGTTTCACCATTAAGGATAGTGTCACAACAGATGATTTCATCGGGGATACTTTGACAACTATCGAAGTGCACGGCGACACCATCTTTATTGGCACCAGAAATGGCTTTGCCATCTCAAACGCGCGCGACTCCGCCCAGCCTCCAAAATTTAAAATTACCAGAATAAATACCGACACTTTAGTGGCTAACGCGGTAGTGCAGTTTCAATATAACATTGCCAATCCTTTTGTTGCCGGAGTAACCGGAAATTTTGTGCCGGCCATGGAAGTTCAGTACCGCGGCGCTGACCCGGCCATTGTCTGGGCTTCATGCCGTCCTGTCGGAAGCGGAGAGACTAACGGAATCGCGGCCGGGGCGGTGGTGCCGGTATTGCTGCCGGATTCGTCATTTATTTTTGAGCGTCTCTGGGTTTCGGTATATGACGACTTCGCCTGGAACTTTGCTTTTAACGGTGATACTGTATTTGCGGCAACTGACAATGGTTTGATTTTTTCGTCAGACACCGGTTTCAGCTGGGACACGATGCAGTTTATTGATTCTGCCGGAAACGAAATATACGATGCCTCCCGCTCTGTTTTTGGGGTAGAGGTAATTGACGGTAATCTCTGGGTTGGCGGCGAAGACAGAGTACTGATTGTTGATTTAGATAGTTTAGTCTCGCGAGGATTCTTTGTTGTCGACACGGCTACACCGGTCGAAGAAGTTTATGCTTTCCCAGTGCCCTATAGTAATGTATTGAATACAAACGACGGAATAACATTTCGATTTGTTATAGAACAAGATGCCTATGTCACCATTGAAGTCTATGATTTCGCCATGAATCTTGTCCGCAGAGTTATAGATAATCAGTTTTTTGCAGCTGATTTTTATCCCAATCTTACAGCCAGTGTCGTGTGGGAGGATCCAGACGATGAAATCATTCCGTTAAACCGCCAAGGCAATCTGTTTAACGGGCAAGGCGATCAGTTAGCGGTAGGTATGTATTATTTCAAAGTTGTATTTTCGACCGGCGAAACCCGCTGGGGAAAACTGGCAATTATACCATAGGTAAAAATTTAATGATTAGAAAAACTATATTACTGTCCGGACTCATTTTCTTACTTGCGTTAAGTTC
>JADFLZ010000410.1 GCA_022564135.1 Candidatus Zixiibacteriota bacterium | reverse complement strand
GAAGCCGAAGACCGCGCCGGAAAACGAGGCGGCGGATTTGGTACTGACCTGGGGCCGCGCAAGCAAAGCCGCATTTTTATGACCTACGCCGGCAGCTACGAAAACTTACTGACACTGGCGCACGAACTGGGTCACGCCTACCACGGTTACGTTCTAAAAGACAGAGCCGTATTTGCTCAGGAATACCCGATGAATTTGGCTGAGACAGCTTCTATTTTCACCGAGTCGCTGGTGACCGAGGCGGCGCTATCAGCCGCTACCGACCCGCAGGAAAAACTGATGCTACTGGACCAGAAGCTGCAGAGCGCTTATGTTTTCTTTTGCAATTTATACAGCCGCTACTTGTTTGACCGTTCTTTCTATGAAGAGCGCGCCAATGGAATGGTCGAGACTGACCGATTGAGTGAACTGATGCTGACCGCCCAAAAAAGAGCTTACGGTAACTTGCTGGATGAATCAGGATTGCATCCGCTGTTCTGGTGTTCAAAATTACACTTTTATATTTCCGATACGCCGTTTTATAATTTCCCTTATACTTTTGGATTTCTTTTTGCTGCCGGTGTTTATGAGCAGTCCAAAAAAGAAGGCGCCGGATTTGCCGACAAGTACCGGGCGCTGCTGGCGGATACCGGATCTATGACCACTGAAGCTGTCGCCCAAAAACATATGTCTGTTGATCTGACCAAAGATGATTTTTGGCAGGGCGCGGTGGATAATACGCTGGCCGATATTGACGAGTTTGTCAATTTAGCTTCGACTATGTAGTGTAGCACGTTTTTATGCCGCCAAAATTAAATCGCAAAGAAAAACCACGTCTCTGGAAAGACCATTTAAGCAAAGAGGCGGTCTCAGTTTTCTCCAAATGTATCAAAGATGCTTATCCCAAATTTGATCAGAAAAAATATACTGCTACAGTTTTGGCTGATGGCTTTTTGAGGCTGGAGCTAAAAGAACGCTTGAATAAAATCGCCGAGTCGCTAAAAGGTTTTTTACCTGTCGACTATGACGCGGCCGTTCGGATTTTAATCAAAGCTGCGCCGCAGGTGGGAACATTTGAAAACTGGGCGCTGACTATTTATGTTGAGAAGTTCGGACTTAAAGATTTTAAGACTTCAGTCAGGGCTTTAGAAGAGCTGACCAAATATGGTACAGCTGAGTTTGCTATCCGGCCGTTTATGATTCATCACACAGCCAGGATGCTGCCGATTCTGATGAAGTGGACGAAGAGCCCAAACGAGCATATCAGGAGACTGGCCGCCGAGGGCAGCCGTCCGCGCGGAGTCTGGGTGGCGCATATTGAGGCGTTCAAAAAAGATGCGCGTCCTGTAATTGAGATACTTGAGAAGCTCAAAAGCGACGAATCTCTTTATGTCCGCAAGGCTGTGGCCAATAACTTAAACGATATTTCCAAAGAACATCCGGACTTAGTTGCCAAAACCTGCAAAAAATGGCAGAAAGCGGGTGATGTCCGTACAGATTGGATAATAAAACATGGCTGTCGCACGCTTGTCAAAAACGGCTACCCGCTGGCGATGAGCCTGTTTGGCTTTGCCCGTAAACTGAAAGTAAAAGTAAAGTCGTTTCGGGTCAAACCTGTCAAAATCATAATCGGTGGTATGGCCACTTTGGTTTTGAAGTTGAGTACAGATCAAAAATCTAAGCAGAAACTCTCGATAGATTACAGAGTTTATTTTGTGTAAGAACGGTTCTAAGAATAAGAAATTGTTTAAGTGGGCGGTCAAGACAATCGACAGCAAAAGTGATCTGACACTCAATAAAAAGCAGTCGTTCAAAGACCAGCTGACCCGCAAGCATTTCCCCGGCGCGCATAAGATAGAAGTTTTGATAAATGGCGATGTTGTTGTAACTAAGAGTGTGATGTTATCGTAGGTCAGGACTTTACAATCCTAAGCGAAGCCGAAGGGCTTGCAGTTCTCATTATTTAACTAGCGCGACTGCAAGTTGCGTCATTCCACGCTTGACGTGGAATCCAGCCAGTCATTCGAGCCGAAAGTTGGGCAGTATTTCTTATCCGTCATGATCTCACCCTTCGGCTACGCTCAGGACTACGCCGCGAGCGGTGGGCTACTCACTACTTCAATGAAATCAATCGACAGGCTGGGTGTACCAACCATCATAATCAGCAGCGTCTACTGTTGCCACTAGGTCAACACATAAGTCAGTCATTTGATTGATATTGTCTATATCCGGTATTTGATCTACCATTGCGTCCAACGACCAATAAACGGAATCAATTGAATCGTCCATTTTTGTGACGCCAATTATTTTAAATTCTGCATTCTCCAACAAACGTGAGAGGTTTTCAATGGCCTTGTAGTCAAACAAATTGAAAACATTTATGATCTCATGTCGTTTTCTTAGATCCGCTCCTTTTTTTTCAAGTAGCTTAAGTGTTTCCGGGTTCAATCTCCGTTGAATTTGTTTGTTACCATCTTTGCTATTTTCCATTGTCGATCTTTTTATACTTTAATCTTTCGGATGAGGCTCAATGAGTAAGTGTTTCCGTCATTCTATGATTGGATTTTGTTTATTCTCAAGATTTTTGATGCTTCCAAGTTCATTTATTCACTTCTGTTCTGCTGTCTATATCTTCTGTATCTTCCTAAGCTTCCTTCGAAACTCCCGCCCCTCGCGTTTGGATAAGCCCTGCTTCTCAAGCTCTTCAATTTCGGGCATAAAATCATCAAGCCGGTCTTTGAGCACAT
>JADFLZ010000409.1 GCA_022564135.1 Candidatus Zixiibacteriota bacterium | reverse complement strand
ATTATGACCTGGCCGGACGGACATAAGAGTAAGCATTCCGGCTACTATCTGCGTCTCAATTGTGCCTGCGCCCAGTGTGTTGATGAAGACAGTGGCCGAAAACTAATAGACTCTAAAAAAGTGCCGCTTGATATCAAGACAACTTCGGTCTCCCCGGTAGGCAGATATGGCTTAGCGGTAGCGTTTTCTGACGGGCACAATACCGGAATTTTTGCGTTTAATAGGCTGAGAAAATTGTGCGAATGCGAAGACTGCAAAAAGGGAAAAATTGACCAAAAGTCGTTTTCTATTTAGAGAGCAGAATAAACTATGGCTTCAAAAGAGATAAATATTAGCGGACAGCCTACTCTGGACCCGTCCGTCTGTAAGTTTGTTGTCGATTATCCGATTTTAAGCGACGGCAGTCTTATCTGCCGTAATATAGAAACTGCCAAAGGTTCGCCGCTATTGGAATTGCTCTATGACATTTCCGGCGTGAGGGAAATTTTGGTGACCGGGAATACTTTGACAATCGCCAAAGATGGCAGCGAGCCGTGGCCTGTGATTGGCAAAAAAGTCGGCGCTGCTATCCGCTCAGCTATTAGCAGCGGCAAACGTCTTATAGATCCTGATGCCAAAAAGAAGCTACCGTCTGAAGAGCATATCCGCCGGACGATTGAGAAACTCTTTGAAACTGAAGTTAACCCGGCTATTGCTTCGCATGGCGGAAAAGTAGAGCTTGCAGATGTAGAAGGAACTTCAGTCTATCTTCGTTTGGGCGGAGGCTGTCAGGGCTGTTCCTCAGCTTCGGTGACTCTGAAACAAGGCATCGAAAAAGCAATAAGGGCGGCTATTCCCGAAGTTACTGAAATTCATGATATAACAGACCACGCCGCCGGCGCTAATCCGTATTACAATTGAAGCTGTCAGTACCGATTGAGATGACCTATAAAGTGACCGCAACTTTCTCCAACAAGATTCGTACTTGAGCGAAAACCTCAAATTGATTTTGAACCCGAAACAAAACAGCTCTATGGTCCTGATAATCCGCTTGTTTTTTATTTCGATTATGCTGACAAGCGGCAGTGTTTTACCGGCCGAGTCGCCTATATACTGCTCGGGACTTCATAACGTCGGTCAGCTGTCATTTGGTATTACTAATTTCGGTACTCTGGGGCGTCCGCCATTCCGGGATTGCTTTACTAATAAGAAAGTCCTGATGGCTGAATTTCCCCGTAAGTCGAGCACCGTTCACCTATACAAAGCGGGTTTATGGGTTGGCGCTGTAGTTGGGCGGGACACTTTGGTCTCTACTGCAGCTGAATCAAATATTCCAAACAGAGAATTTAACCCCGACGCACCTCCTTTCGGAGAAATAACCTACCGTAGCAGTGTCGACCCGGCCATTTCCGGTTTCGAAGAAGCAGTTTCCGAACAGGATTTTATTTCTATATATACAGACACCTTTACATCGGGTGTACCGGACCTTGGATTTGACGCTACAGATTTTCGGAGACACCGGCCTCTGGGAATAGAAGTAACCCAGTCTTCTTATGCCTGGTCATTTAACTATACTGAGGATTTTGTCCTGATAGATTACTTTATCAGAAACATTGGTGAAGATGTTCTTGAAGACGTCTACATCGGCATTTATATGGACGGCGATGTGCATGAAGATCGCATTAATCAAAGTCAAAATCCGTCACCGGACCTGCCCTTTAAAGAGCCGACCGAAGGCATTGATGACCTTGGCGGATTTATCGGAAATGTTACAAAAAAAGAAGGCGAATGCGAAATTACACACACTCTCAATCTGGCCTGGACAGCAGACAATGACGGGGATGCCTGGGGAACAGACTGGTTTGCCCCGAACGTAGTAGGCATGCGTTACCTGGGAAAACCCGGCTATGATGAGAAACTTGGGTTTAACTGGTGGATTTTTAATTCAAACCCCCGCTTCGATTTTGGTCCGCAGCATAAACAAAATTTCAGGTACATGGGAAACGGCGCCGGCACTCCTATAGGCGATCGCAATAAATATCATTTGCTGAGTAACGGTGAAATTGACTACGACCAGGCCTGGGCCGCTTCGATCTCTCCATTTAATCCAACCTGGATTCAACCTGATCCTGCCATAGCAAGAATTTGGTCCAGCGGAAATGACATTCAATGGCTTTTATCAATTGGCCCGTATACAATGCAACCGGGAAGCAAAGTAAGCTTTCCTCTGGCTTATGTTGGCGGCGAACAATTACATACCAATCCCTGGGTCTGGAGAAGATACCTGGCTCACAACAACGATCCGGAAAAATTCTATTCTTTCCTGGATTTCTCTGACTTAGAAAATAACGCCATCTGGGCGGGCTGGGTATATGATAATCCGGGAGTAGATACTGATGGTGACGGATACTTCGGAGATTTCGCGGTTTGTGTTTTGGATACAGTATTAATTGACAGTGTCTGGGTAACTTCGGTTGCTGAGACTACATTTTATACCGGAGATGGCATCCCTGACTGGAAAGCAGCCGCCCCGCCACCTGCACCAAAAGTATGGCTAAGCCAGGCAGTAAATGGGCTGAAAGTCAGATTTAACGGTGGCAGGTCGGAAACGACCAAAGATATATTTTCCGGAATAATTGATTTTGAGGGCTACAACGTTTACATCGGCCGCGACGACCGGGAAAGCAGCTTTAGCCTGGTGGCATCATATGACCGGGCAAACTTCAGAAAATTTATCTTTAATCCGCTCCTGAAACCGCG
>JADFLZ010000408.1 GCA_022564135.1 Candidatus Zixiibacteriota bacterium | reverse complement strand
CCGCTGGGCCTCATCAGGTCATAGCAATCTGCCATTATCCCGAACGGCCGGTTAAAATACAAAACTGTATCTAGAATATACTTGCCGGCTGACTCTGTTTTTCTAACGTCGTAGAACATCTTTCTGACTCCGCTTTCAAACATCGAAGTGTCATCCATAATTTTAAAACCAACTCTGGTAAACATTGGCCGGACATTATCACTCAGGCTAAAACCATGAGAAAGCGGATTAAGAGGTTGATTGTCCGGGCTGCGCTTTTCAAAATGAAGATGTGGCGCCCCGGCGCCGGTCTGTCCGCTTTGGGCTATCAACTGGCCTTTTCTAATTTTCAGGCTGTCAGCCGGAGGATAGAGGTCAACAAAGTAACGTTTTGAACTTATTTGAGCTGTTTTAACATAGTTATCTATAGAAGGAATGAACTTAGCCAGATGAGCGAATACGTAGTAATAGCCGTCATTTCCCATAATATATATGACTTTGCCGTAGCCCTCATATGAGGTTCTTACCCGCCAGACATAGCCTGCTACCGGAGAAAAAACAGCTTCTCCGACTGCTCCGCCGGTTCTGATATCAACCCCGCTGTGAAACCGGTTAGCCCTCATATCCCCAAATCCCGAGGCCAGATCTATTTTTCTCTTTACCGGCCAGTCAAGAGTTTGAGAATGACCTGATACAAAGAGCACCAAAAAGAGAAGAACAATTGAGAAGGTTTGCTTCATAATAATCCTTATATCTAAAAATATCTTGCATATTGTACAATTCTATGGTCAATCCGATAATATAAAGCAACAATTTTGTATAATTCATACTTTATCGGTATTGCCAAATTGGACAGTTAAAGTATATTAACTGCCCGCCTGCCGATATCAATAGCAGCCGGTAAAATTTTGGATTTTATTTAAAGGAGAATTTTTTAGATGTTTAAGGCACTTCGCAGAATGATTGTTCCGATAATCATAGTAGTTCTATTCTTTTTTGCAGGTATGATTGTACTGGAATGGGGCATGGGTTTGTCCAGCCGCCAGAGCTTCCAGAATACGAATCTTGCAGCTATCATAAACGGCGAGGAAATCACCTGGCAGCAGTACAATCGAACATATAGCAACTTAGCACAGGCTGAAATTCAAAAAGCCCCTGACCTGGAACTCTCAGATAGTCAGAAAAGACAGCTTCATCTGAATGCCTGGCAGCAGATTGTGCATGACCGGCTATTGATGCAGCAGGTAAAGAATTTCGACATTTTTGTTTCTGCAGAGGAAATATATTCTTTTTCGAAAAACAGCCCTCCTCTGTGGCTTCAGGCTGTACCCAGCTTCCAGACCGATGGCAACTTTGATTACCAGAAATATATCAACGCCATGGCGGACCCGCAGGCTGAAGCCTTTTGGGCTTCCATTGAGCCAATTATAGTAAGCGATATTGAAAAGTTAAAGATTCAGGAAATGGTGATTCAGGCTGCTCATGTAAGCGAGGACGAAGTTAAACGCGCTTACATAGAAAAGTATGAAGAAGTAGACCTGGGACTTGTTAACGTTTCTTTTGCCAGATTCTCCAAACCTCCTCCTAAAAGCACCGAAGAAGAAATGCGTGCCTTCTTAGAAGAACGCCAGGACGATTATTATTTAGATGAAAAAAGGAGTCTGAATATTGCCATATTGGAAAAATCTCCCAAACCCTATGACTGGGAAATTACCTATAATCAGGCCATAGCAATTTACGACTCAATTCAAGCCGGTTCAGATTTTGCGGAAATGGCCGGAAAGTACTCCGATGATGTCACTTCCGAAGATGGCGGTGACTTGGGCTGGTTCCCGGCCGGACAGATGGTCCCCGAGTTTGACAAAATGGTTTTCAGCATGCAGCCAGATGATATAAGCCAGCCAATCAGAACACAATTCGGCTGGCACATAATCAAAGTTCACGAAAGAAAAGAAGTAAATGAAACCCCTCCCGGTAAAGACGAAGCTATATCGGTCAAAAAAGCACGCGCTTCGCACATCTTAATCAAAACTGATGTTTCTCGGGAAACCTTAGATGAGCTATACATTAGACTTGAACGGTTCTATAGAGCAGCTGTCAGCACAGGTTTCGAGAAAGCCTCGCGTGATTTGAAAATAACTGCAAAGAGAACCAGTACTTTCTTCCGCGGGAAAAACATCCAGTTTATTGGCAGCAATCCGCAGGTGAGTAATTTTGCCTTTGAAAGTGACTTAAACGATATATCTGAATTGATGGAAAACAATTCTTCATTCTTTGTGATTCAGCTGGCACAAATTGATCCTGCCGGCCCGGCTGATTTCGAAGAAGCAAAAGGTAAAATAGAGCTTGATATCGTCCGGCACAAAGTTATGACATTATGCATGGATACTGCCAATGCCATCTGGAATGAATTTAAGGCCGGAACACCCATTGAAAAAGCTGCAGAAAATCATGCTGAGAATATTGAAATATTAGAATCAGTATCACGCACCGGCTGGGTACCACAGCTCCGTCGGAATGCAGAATTGATCGGGGTCGCTTTCAGCATGGAATCCATAGGTGATTTGACTCCGCCAGTAAAATTCAACCAGGGGGTGGCTATTTTTAAGCTGATCAAGAGAACTACCCCCGATTTGACCGATTATAACAGCAAAAGAGATTCGATATATTCAGCAATTCTTAATTATAAGCAGCAGAACATATACGAAATTTGGTTCGAAAATTTGATACGTTCATCAGAAGTTGTTAATAATGTTGAAA